>NZ_JBKOUD010000009.1:0-151534 GCF_046765975.1 Shewanella mytili
GCTTGTCTCATTAATTGTTAAAGAGCAGGTTCAGGGTTTGCCCTGAACAGGGATGTGCATTCTACACTTTCCCGCTTTGGCGTCAAGTGGCTTGGCCACTCTTTTTTAACGCCGCTGATTAAGCTGCGTTTACGCTGTTTAATCAACCCTGTCACACCGTTAGCGTGTCGCTGTTGCCGTGTCAGTGGGTGCGCATTATAGGGGGCTGAAACTTTTGTGCAAGGGGTATTTTAAAGAAAAAAGATCGCTTGCTGATCTTTTAATCAGAAGCGATCTTTTCAAGATCTTGCTTATTGCCTGGAAACAGCCTTCAGGCCGCGGTTTGAAGCTATTTGGCTAGGGCTGCAACCGATGCCTGGCGCTGCTGCTCCTTGGCAATAAAGCCCTCGATTAACTCCACAGCCTGTGGGTCATCCCAATCAACAAAACTGCGCACGAACGCAATCAAGGTGCCTTGTCCATCCAGAATGAAGGTGGCAGGGATTGTATCCAGCGGGAAGATGGCGTCCAATGCCATCTGCGGATCATAGAAACTGCTAAAATCCGTTATCCCCCTGTCAGCAAGAAAGGCATCTACTTGCGGTTTACCGCCCTGGTCGATGGAAATCGGTAGCATGACAAATTGGCTTGGGTCAAATTTGTGGGCAAAGCGCTGCAATGCTGGCAGCTCTCGTACACAAGGCGGACACCAAGTAGCCCACATGTTGACGAGGACAATTTTGCCATGGTACTGCTCAAAGGTATGAGGCTGCCCTTGGCCGTCGGCAAACGCCACCTGCTGCAAGGGAAAACCATGAGCCAAGACATTAATCTTGTCAATGGTGGACTGGGACGCTGACGAGACTTTGGGCTGCATCCCCGGATAGGCACTGCTGGCAAATGCCAGCAGTGAAAATCCTACAATACCCAGTACTTGGATTAATTTCATTTTTGCTGTTTCAACAATTCTGCGATTTTCTGCTCGTCTTCAGCAGACAGTTCTGCGGGTTTGGCGGCACTTTCTCGCTGTTTACGCAGGAAGAAAAAGGCTATCAGCCCGCCCAGCAGCAATAATGCCACCGGCCCCAGCCACAGAACGTAGGTTTTTGTTTCCAGCCGGGGTTTGTACAGGACAAATTCGCCGTAACGACTGGTCATGAACTCGATAATTTCATTATCGGTTTTCCCTTCATCCACCATCTGGTACACCTGCATGCGCAGATCTTTGGCCACAGGGGAGTTGGAGTCCACAATATCCTGGTTTTGACATTGGGGGCAGCGCAGACTGCGGGCCAAGTCCATGGCATGTTGCTGGTTGGCTTCGTTTTTAAACTGATAGGTATCCACGGGTGTGGCATTCACCTGGCAAACCATTGCGAATGCCAGTACCGCGCTGCTGATAAACGTAAGCAGTGTTTTCATGACGCTTTTCCTTCTGTCACGGCACCCTGCTTCGCTGTTGCGGCTTCTTGCTGCAACTGTTTCACTAACGGGTAGAGCGTGTTATTCCAGGCATTCATATCCACCGGGCCGGCGTAGCGAAAGCGGATAATGCCGTTATGATCCACGATAAAACTTTCCGGGGCGCCGTAAACCCCCAAATCCAACCCCAGCTTTCCGTCCGGGTCAAAAATGTTAAGGGTGTAGGGATCGCCCTGACGGGTGAGTTCCCGCATGGCCAGTTCCCGTTGATCCCGGTAGTTAATCCCGTAAATCGGGACAATATCCTGTCTTGCAAGACGCAGCAGGTAGGGATGTTCATATTTACAGCTGGGGCACCAGGTGGCCCAGACGTTCATCATGTACACCTGCCCTTTCAGATCATGATTGCTGATCATGATCTGTGCATCTTCCAGACTCGATAGGCGGAATTCCGGAACGGGTTTACCTTCCAATGCCGAGTCCAGTTGCTGGGGATTCAGGTACAGACCCCTGTACAGGAAAATCCCCATCACCAAAAACAGCGCCAGTGGAATAAACAGTATTAACTTCTTCATACTTGCATTATCCGTATCAAGCCGATGCCAAATTGGCTTTCTTTTCACCATTTACTGTATCAGTGGCTTTCTGCTTAATCCGATAACGTTTATCGGAGGCTGCAAAAAAGCCGCCAATCATCATGAATACACCACCAAACCATATCCAGCGCACAAAAGGTTTGTAATTCAGGCGCACGGCAAATTCAGTACGACTGACAGGGTCGCCCATGGTGATATACAGATCCCGGAAGAAGCCCCAGTCAATGCCCGCTTCGGTCATATCCATGGTACGCACGTTATAGATGCGGCGATCAGGTTTCAGGAAGGCGATTTCCTTGCCATCTTTGGTCACCTGCACTTGCCCCTGCTTGGCGGTATAGTTGGGGCCAACCACATCTTTGGTTTCCAGGTAATTAAAGGTATATCCCGCCAGCTCCTGTGAAATGCCAGGGCCCATGCGGACACTTTTTTCCTGGGAGTAGTTAGACACCATGGTGGCCCCCACTACCGACACGGCAATGCCAAAGTGCGCAACCAGCATCCCCAGTTGGCTACGGCCGATACGCGTCAGGCTAAAGGCGGCATCCTTGTTGGGTTTTGCCATATTGTAAGCGGCACGCAAGGTGGCCAATGTCACCCACAAAGCCATGCCCAAACCAAACATAACCCAAGGATTAAACTCTCCATCAATCACGAACGGCATTACCAGGCCGAACACCAAGGCGATGGCAGCGGGGATCAGCAGTTGGCGTCTCAGCTCACCCTGTTTGGCTTTTTTCCAGCGGATGATGGGACCAATCCCCATAAAGCCGAACAGCACCAACACGATGGGGACAAACACGGCGTTGAAGTATGGAGGACCTACGGAAATCTTGCCCATGTTCAGCGCGTCAATCAGCAATGGATACAGGGTACCGAGCAACACGGTACCGGCAGCAACCGTCAGCAGCACGTTACACACCAGCAACATGGTTTCTTTGGATAACAGCTCAAAGCGGGCCGGGCTGCTCATTTCACTGGCACGGAAGGCAAACAGCGTAAGCGAACCGCCGATGGTCAAGCCCAGCAGTAACAGGATGAACATACCGCGGCTAGGGTCTGCTGCAAATGAATGCACAGAGGTCAACACACCGGAACGCACAATGAAGGTACCCAACAGGCTCAGGGAGAAGGCGAAAATGGACAGCAACACCGTCCAGTTACGAAATGCCCCGCGTTTTTCGGTCACAATCAATGAGTGCAACAAGGCGGTACCCACCAGCCATGGCATGAAGGAGGCGTTTTCTACCGGATCCCAGAACCACCAGCCACCCCAGCCGAGCTCGTAATAAGCCCACCAGGATCCCAGCGCGATACCGCCGGTCAGGAAAATCCAGGCTGCCAGCGTCCATGGACGGGTCCAGCGGGCCCAGGCAGAATCCAGGCGACCGCTCAGCAGCGCCGCAATGGCAAACGCAAAACTTACGGAAAATCCCACATATCCCAAGTACAGCATGGGGGGATGGAAAATCAGCCCCACATCCTGCAGCATGGGGTTCAGGTCACGGCCTTCCATCGGTGCGGGCGACAGGCGCTCGAACGGACTGGAGGTCAGCAGCATGAACAGGCTGAAACCAATGACGATAACGGCCAAGATTGCCAGCACCCGCGCGGTAAAGATCTCTTCCAGACCCTTACTGAAAAACGCGACGGACGCAGTCCAGATGGACAAGGAGAACACCCAGAATAACAGCGAACCTTCATGTCCGCCCCATACGGCGGCAACCTTGAAGAAAATAGGCAGTTCAGAATTGGAATGATGGGCTACGTAGGCAACCGAGAAATCATCCACGGCAAAGCTGTATCCCAGAGAAATAACAGCCAGCAGAATAAATAATGTCATACCGTAGCTGAGCGGCCAGGCATAACGCACTAAATACGGATCTTTTCGGGCAACACCAATCAATGGCACCGTGGCAAGCAAAACGGCAAAGGCCAGCCCGATAATCATTGAGAGATGTCCAAGTTCTGGAATCATGGTTTTTCCTCGGTTCTACATTCTGCATCATTCCAATCAGGAATAACGGCCACACACAACTTAAGCGCTCACAAGTCTTAAGATAATGATTTTTGTAACAATAATAACACCAGTCACCTAGTGTATCTTATTTGAGCTTTGACGCATTTTAGTATTTGCTTTTGTTCCTGTCTGCCATTTTGCACAAAATCTGGGTGACGGCTCTCATTCTGCTACAACACTCGGATTTTCTTCATATATTAGGCAAGACTCTTTGCTGTGACCTAGGTGGCACACATAAGTTTCATAACTTTTTTTAATAGAAATGGGAACTGTGAACCAGTCCCCAACTATGGTTATAAACTCCCAACGCCTTGGTTATATTACTGTTCAATGAAACATCTTTACGTATAATTTGCGCTCAAGGCTTGCGGTAGGCGACTTTCCGCTTTATCTCCAACCAAAGTGAAACAAAGATAATGACCACATTCTGGATATTCATCGCAATCGTTGTACTGATCAGCCTGGCGCTGATTTGGGTTCCACATTTCCGCCAGAAGAAGTTTCTGGCAGCCGGGGAAACCGAAGTACGCAAAAAAACCAATCTGGAACTGTTCAATGAGCGTCTGGCCTCACTGGAAAAAGAACACGGTGAAGGATTACTGGATGAGCAAGAATTTGCGTCCTTGAAAAAAGAACTGGAAATCAGTCTGCTGCAGGATATGAAGCAGGCCGATGACGAAGAACTCCAGGTATCCAGCAAACCTCGCAGCATTCTGTGGCCGGGGCTGATGTCCGTGGCCGTATTCGCCGTGGCCGGATACGCTTATTATCATCTGGGGGCATATCAGGAAATTGATACCGTTGTTGCGGCCTCCCCTGCCAATCCCCATGCCGGCATGACCCAAGAGCAGTTAATGGCCAAACGGGTTGAAATGCTGGAAGCTGCCGTCAGTAACGAACCCGACAATAGCCAGGCATGGTTTAGCCTGGGCCACGCCTATATCTCTGCTGGCCAGTACGACAATGCCATCAATGCCTTTGACAAGGTCATCGCGCTGGTTGGCGAACACGCTGAGCTGCTTGGCCCTAAAGCCACCGCGCTGTATTACAAGGCCGGCCAGCAGATGATCCCCATCGTGCAGACCCTCATCGACAAAGCGCTGAAACTGGATCCTAAAGATCCTTCCACACTGTTACTGGTGGGCATGAATGCGTTTTACACCGCCGATTACCAAACCGCCATTAACAGCTGGCAAACCATCCTTGATAGCGACCGTAGTGACGTGGATCGCGCCGCACTGATTGATGCCGTTAATACCGCCAAAATGCGCATGCAGGCAGATGGCATGACCATGCCGGACGATGCCACCCACAGCAAGGTGAAACAGGAAGCCATGACACAGCCCGCAGCAGGTACTGTCACAGTGCAGGTTTCCATTGCCCCTGAGCTGGCCGGGAAAGTGAGCGGTACGGACATGGTATTTGTTTTCGCTCGCCCGACTGAAGGGCCAAGCGTACCGGTAGCCGCCACCAAGGTCAGTGCCAAAGCCTTGCCGGTTACCGTCACGCTGGATGACTCCACCAATATGGGGGGCAATATCAAGTTGAGTGACACTAAAGCCGTGGAGATTATTGCGGTATTGTCCAAACACGGCACGGTAAAACCCCAAAAAGGCGATCTTCAGGGCAAGCTCATGAGCGTCAATGTGGGTGGCAACGGGACGTTGGTGCTGGACACTGAAGTGCAATAACAAAACATCAGTAAACAAAAAACCGGCAATTGCCGGTTTTTTTTGAATTTACGGTTACTTGATGTTTATTTTTTAGTGGCCATGAACTCAATGGCCTGTTTCAGCTGTGCATCTGAACAGCTGCTGCACATGCCGCCTGCGGGCATGCTGCCTTTACCTTGCCGGACACTTTTAATCAGGGTGTCCATGCCTTGGTCCATCAGCGATTTCCAAGCGGCTTCCTGATGAGTGCGGGGAGCACCGCCCACCCCATTGGCATGGCAGAACATACAAGATTTATTGTAAACGGCTTCGCCGTCCTGGGCTGCCACACTGGTGGTGAAGGTCAGCGCAGCAACTGCGGCAATGGCAAAAAATTTTTTCATATACTTCGTTCCTAAAGCTATGACTTGTCAGTAAACAGGTGCCTTTTGTAAGCGGCGAACCTTTTATGTAATGCCCCATCAGACTACAGTAAAGTGCCGGGAAACACACCATTTTGTGACAGGAATCTCATGTTAATCCGCCAAGCCAATACCGTTTCTTACATCACTAATATATTATTCACTGAAGAAAAAGTTCCCAAAAAATCGGTTTTATTGGAAGCGCATCAAATTGCTGAAACTTAGTCAAAAGCAGATGTAAATCCAATACTGGCTTTATGTTAGGATAATTGACGTTTCGAAAGTAAATGTTTATCGAGGGTTAAGTGACCGCACAAATCAACCCAGCATTACTGTCTGCAAGCCATCTCACCTGCATCCGTGAAGAACGGGTTTTATTTGATGATCTCAGCTTTGAGATCAACAGTGGCGATATCGTGCAAATTGAAGGCCCCAATGGCGCAGGCAAAACCAGCCTGCTACGCATTCTTGCGGGCTTGTCCCGTCCTTATGGCGGCGAAGTGCAATTTCAGGGCGAACCCATTGTCCGTTGCCGCGACGAATTCAATGAAGAGTTGTTATATCTTGGACATCTGGCGGGTGTAAAAAGTGAGCTGACCGCTGAAGAAAACCTTAATTTCAACTTAAGGATCAGTGGCTACGATGCCTTTGATACCACAGCCATTCTTGCCAAGGTGAACCTTACCGGATTTGAGGATGCACTGGCCGGCCATTTGTCTGCCGGACAACATCGCCGGACGGCATTGTCGCGCCTTTGGCATACTGCCTGTAAAATCTGGATCCTTGATGAACCCTTTACGGCCATCGATAAGAAAGGTGTTGCGGAACTTGAAGAGTTATTCATTGCTCATGCCCAACAGGGCGGTTGTGTCATCCTGACCACCCACCAGGATATGGGAATTATCTCAGATGACAGATTACGCAAGATCCGTTTGGATTATCGCTTCGTATAGGGAATAAGAATGAACAGAGGCATCAGTTACACCCAGGCATTTTTCACCCTGCTAAAGCGCGATCTGAAAATTGCGGTACGTCATCGTGGTGACATCTTCAACCCACTGCTGTTTTTCATCATTGTGGTGACCCTGTTTCCGTTAGGCATCGGCTCTGAAGCCAAGATTCTCAGCCGTATCGCCCCGGGCATCATCTGGGTGGCGGCGTTATTGGCCTCCATGTTGTCACTGGAGCGGCTGTTCAAGGCGGATTTCGCTGATGGCACGCTGGAACAGATGCTGCTGAGTCCCCAGCCATTGCAGTTGCTGGTATTGTCCAAGGTGCTGGCCCATTGGTTACTGACAGGTGTGCCGCTCATCATCATTGCCCCCTTGCTGGCGGTATTGCTGCATATGGACACCAATGCCTATCCTGCACTGATTGAAACATTGTTATTGGGAACGCCGGTACTCAGTTTGCTGGGTGCCATTGGCGTGGCACTTACTGTGGGTTTACGTAAAGGAGGGGTGTTACTGAGTCTGCTGATCCTGCCGCTGTATATTCCGGTACTGATTTTTGCAACAGGTGCCATTGAGTTTGCTGCAACCAAACAACCCTATGATGGTCAGCTAGCAATTATTGCTGCATTACTGATCGGTTCCTTAGTATTGGCGCCCTTTGCCATTGGCGCCTCATTACGTGTGAGTACAAACTGATATGTGGAAATGGTTACATCCTTATGCTGAGCCCCAAAGGGCATACCGGTTAGCCGGGAAATTCATTCCCTGGCTGTCTATTCTTGCCATGTTGATGCTGCTTGCAGGCACCACTTGGGGCATGGTCTTTTCCCCTACGGATTACCAACAGGGCGACAGTTACCGCATCATCTTTGTGCATGTGCCAGCAGCCTCCATGTCCATGAGTGCTTATGTGGCCATGGCCATTACCGCCTTTATCGGGCTGGTGTGGCAACTCAAGCTGGCTGACTGGATGGCTGCATCCATTGCGCCAGTGGGCGCGGTTATCACCTTTATCGCGTTGGTGACCGGTTCTACTTGGGGCAAGCCGATGTGGGGCACCTGGTGGGTATGGGATGCACGCCTGACCTCTGAGCTGGTGTTGCTGTTTCTGTATCTGGGGGTTATCTCCCTCTATTCCTCCTTCGAAGATAAAGTCCTGGCCGCACGGGCAGCGGGTATTTTGGCCATTGTGGGGGTGATCAACATTCCCATCATCAAATATTCTGTGGATTGGTGGAACTCTTTGCACCAGGGATCCATCAAAATGACCGGAAAGACCGCAATGCCACCGGACATGCTGGTGCCATTAGTGATTAACATTCTGGGCTTTGGCGTCATGATTGCCGCGCTGAGTTTGATCCGGTTCCGCGCTGAGATATTGGCCCGTAACGCAATGCGTCCCTGGGTAAGGGAACTGGCACAGGCTGAAGGAGTCAAATGATGCAAGCACAATTCCAGTCCATGGCAGAATTTTTCCACATGGGAGGTTATGCTTTCTATGTATGGTTATCTTACGGTGTCGCCTATGGTGCGCTGGCCGTATTGATTGGTTTCTGCATGACCCGCAAAAGCCGGGTGCTTAAAGAGATTGCAGCAAAGGTCAAGCGTGAAGAACGCCTGGCGCAACATCGGAGTAACAGACAGTGAACTCAAGACGCAAGAAAAGATTAGTTTTAGCCAGTGCATTGGTAGGTGGTGTGGCCGCAGTTGCCTCATTGCTGCTGTACGCACTGAATTCTAACCTCAACCTGTTCTATACCCCGTCTGAAATTCTCAACGGTAAAGTGGATACCGGGGTTCGCCCGGAAATCGGCGACCGTATCCGTATTGGCGGCATGGTGACTGAAGGCTCGGTTAACCGCGACCCTACCAGCTTGCACGTGACGTTTGCCGTGCATGATGCCGGTGGTGGTGAAGTGACCGTGACTTATGATGACCTGTTGCCCGACCTGTTCCGTGAAGGACAGGGGGTTGTGGCCCAGGGGGTACTGGTAGCCCCAGGAACACTGGAAGCCACCGAAGTGTTAGCCAAACACGATGAAAATTACATGCCACCCGAAGTAGCCGCCGCCATGGGTAAAAACCATGAGAAAATGGAATACACGGAAGAGCAGATGTCTGGCGGCAGTAAATAACCGCCATCCTCATTGTGACAAAAGGCGCTTTGACAGCGCCTTTTTTGTGTCCTCATGAACGAGCGGTTGCATGCCTGCCAAGGCAGGACGGCCATTACTGCGCCAATATTGCCGTTAACCGCGCTTCTTGGGCCAACAGGCGCTGATACAGGGTAAACTGATTGGCAGCCCGCTGCAGATTATGCTGCGGATGGCTTATGCGGAAATACCGGTCGCCATCAAGATAATCCGTCAAAAAACGCACCGCCAGCATTAATGTCACCACCCGTGTGCCCAACCACAGACTCTGGCGCTCCTCAGTGGTCATGATGCCGCCCAATGCCTGTTGCCAGCCTTCAGCTATGGCAGCGAAATAATCCGGCAACAACTGCACCTGTGCCAACGCGGTGTCATCTTCGGCCACCGCAGCGCAGCAGCTACGCACCATGTCACCAAAATCATACATCAGGTATCCCGGCATGCAGGTATCCAAATCCACCACGGCCAAAGGGGTACACCCGTCTTCAGAAAACAACAGGTTGTTGATTTTAGTATCATTATGGCAAATGCGCTGGGGCAGTAATGGGATTGTTGCCGCCAGTTCGGCCACTAACGGCTGCTGCGCCATGGCCAACGCATACCACTGCCGACATGTGGCCAGACGCTGCAACTTATCCTGCTTGGCCGCATGTTGTAATGCCTGCAAGCGCTGGGGTAACGCACGAAATCCCGGGATCACCTCATGAAACTCCCCGGGAGAGGCATCCGCCAAGGCCGCCACAAAGCGGCCAAAGGTCAATGCCACTTGTCTGGCCTGCGGTGCAGCGCTCAATCGCTCCAGTGCACAGCTCTGGGGCACATAACTGATGGCCCGCCAGAAGCCGTTTTCCCCAAAATCCAGCGCCCATTGTCCGCTGAGGGTCATCACAGGCTCGCTGATGCGCAAGGCATATTGCCCTTGGCACTGCTTTTGCCGCAAGTGCCGGGCAATGACCACCGCATTGTTGACCAGTTGCCAGGGCGTGGTAAACACCTGGGTATTGAGCTGTTGCAGCACCCACGGCCCGCCGGGGCCATCCACCCGCCAGGTTCCGTTAATATGGCCGTTACCCAAGGGCGTGACCCTCGCTAATGGCACGGCTTCTCCGGTAAGGTAATGAGGCAACACCAGACGATAGATGATGTCTTCAACTCGCTGTTTTGACTGCAATGCATCCATTTTTTATTCCAGATAACGGCTAAATGCAGCATCACTTTGCAACACGGCCAAACTGCCTTTGAGGCTAAAATCGTAACCACAGAGTTTGATGCTGCCGCGCATGGCAACGTTTTGAATCACCGCTTGTGTATCCAGCGGACTGAACACTGCCTCTACCTGACCATTGGCATTGACAATATTCACGGTCATGGGCCGAAACTGGCTGCCGTCATTAAACAGCAACTGGGCACAACGCTTATCCCCTTTCGCCGTTGCCAGCGTCCAGATGCTGCCAGGCTGCAAACTGTCGCCTAACCAGCTTAACGACAGTACATCCTGCCTGAGCGACAAACTGAAATTATCCGGTAATTTAACGGTGATGGTATCTGCCGGATGGCCGGTTTGCGGCGCCGATTGCGCAGGGGCTGGCAGCTTATCCGCTGGCGTCTGTGGACTAAGCCACCACACCAGCCCCACCACCAAAACAAGCAATACAGCGGCAAAGCCGCCCAATAGTTTCCGGTATTGCCAGGCCTGCTGTTGCAGTTCAATGAGCGCATCCCGCCAGCCACCCAGCATGGCGGATAATGACCCCAATTGGGGCTCATCCCGCCACACGCTTTCGCCAAGAGCGGCATCACGGCCATTGTCATCCACATGACCCTGCACCATATCATCTGCCGTTTCGTCCGCCGTTTCATCCGTAGATTGGGCAGAAAAAGCCGCTGCGGGAGACTGCGCCTGACACAAAGGCGTGCCTTCCTCTGCTGGCTTCATTGGCATCCCATCGGCACCGCCCATGGTAGGTTCAACCCGGTGGCTTTTAACGTGATGTTTCATTTGCGCAACCCGTGCTACCGGCCCCCAATAACCATAATCATAAGTACGCCGGTTGACCGCGCCTTTATTGGCCGGCCCCGGTAAAAAGGCCAGGCCCAGATGCAACAACCCCGCCAGCAACAACCCCATCATCAGATAAATGCGGCCATCGCTGGCCGATAATGCAGCCAACACCAACAACCAGGGCAATAACGCAGGCAAGGCCATCAGCAAAGGCCGACCGGCATCCCTGACACGCCGCAATGCGCTGGCCAACATGACAGCTGCAAGCAACAGGCCCGGTAACCAAATAAAATATCCATGTCCCAGCAGCAACCACAGCAACAGCAGCAGCGCATACCCCAACAGCGCAATCACCAGGTGGCGCCAGCCCTGGTCACATCCCTGGAAACAGATAAGCGATTTAAACAGCACGGGATCCTCTTTTTTTGCCTGTCACGACCGTAAAATGATGTGAGACAGACTAACGAATTTGCACACAAATGTCAGTGGTGCTGGTAAGGCTGGCACCACAGTCTTATAATACCCGCCCTATTTTTCCATCAATCACCTACAACTGGCGTTATCCGGATATCAATTTATGAGTGCCCGCGGAAATCTATTTATTGTGTCAGCCCCCAGCGGGGCAGGGAAATCCTCACTGATTGCAGCTTTGCTCAACGGCAACCCAGCCGACATGCAGGTATCAGTATCACATACCACCCGCCAGCCTCGTCCGGGAGAAAACCACGGAGAGCACTACTATTTTGCCTCAGTGGAACAGTTCAAGGCGCTGATTGCCGAGGGCGCGTTTCTTGAGTGGGCGGAAGTGTTTGGTAACTACTACGGCACGTCCCGCAAGGTGATTGAACAGGCGCTGGACAACGGCATCGACGTGTTTCTGGATATTGACTGGCAAGGCGCCCAGCAGATCAAGCAGCAGATGCCGCAAGCCATAGGCATTTTTATCCTGCCCCCATCCCGCGCAGAGCTGGAGCGGCGCCTGAACGGCCGCGGACAGGATTCGGCTGACGTGATTGCCTCGCGCATGGCAAAAGCCGTCTCTGAAATGTCACACTACAATGAATATGATTACATTATCGTAAACGACCAGTTTGAACAGGCACTCGCTGATTTGCGGGCAATAATCCACAGTCAGCGCCTGACACAAACTAGTCAAATCCACACCCATAGTGATATGCTTAAAGGTCTATTGGCAGATTAGCTGTCATCGTGTACACTTTTGCGTCATTTTTTCACCGAACACACTGGAGTTTCAACACATGGCTCGCGTAACTGTAGAAGACGCCGTAAAGCAGATCGGCAACCGTTTTGACATGATTATGGTTGCGGCCCGACGCGCACGTCAGATCGCCGTTCAGGGTAAAGATCCCCTGGTGGAAGAAGAAAACGACAAACCCACCGTTATCGCCCTGCGCGAAATCGAACAGGGTCTGGTAAACGCGCAAACACTGGAAGCCGACGAACGCCAGAGCGTGCGTGAACGCGAAGCTGCTGAAATCGCAGCAGTGGCAGCCATTGCCGAAGGTCATCAGTCGCTGTAACGCAACATCATTTGAAGTAGGAGTATCACCACTTGTATCTGTTTGAAGGACTCAGGGAGGCAGCGGCCGCTTATCTGGAGCCGGAGCAGGTAGAATTACTCAAACAGGCTTATCAGGTGGCGCGGGATGCCCATGAAGGGCAGATGCGCACCAGTGGTGAACCCTACATTACCCACCCGGTTGCCGTCGCACACATACTGGCGGACATGCGTCTTGATCATGAGACGCTAATGGCCGCACTGCTGCACGACACCATTGAAGATACCCATGTGACCCATCAGGATCTGGCGGAGAGGTTCAGCGAATCCGTGGCGGAACTGGTGGAAGGGGTCTCCAAGCTCGACAAAATCAAATTTCGCGACAAGAAAGAAGCCCAGGCGGAAAACTTTCGCAAAATGATGATGGCAATGACCCAGGATATCCGGGTCATTCTCATCAAGCTGGCAGACCGTACCCACAACATGCGCACCTTGGGCGCCCTGCGGCCGGACAAACGCCGCCGTATTGCCCGGGAAACCCTGGAAATCTACGCCCCCATTGCCAACCGGTTGGGTATTCACAACATCAAGACCGAACTGGAAGATCTGGGATTCCAAGCATACTACCCCATGCGCTACCGGGTGCTGAAAGAAGTTATTCGGGCAGCAAGGGGCAACCGCAAAGAGCTGATCCAAAGCATTGAAGCCGCCATCCATACCCGGCTGGAAGACACTGGGCTCCATGGAAAAGTCAAAGGCCGGGAAAAAAACCTGTACTCCATCTATAACAAGATGCGCAGCAAAGAGCTGCAATTCCAGGAAGTCATGGACATCTATGCCTTCCGGGTCATTGTGGACAGCGTGGATACCTGTTACCGGGTGCTGGGGGTGATGCACGGCCTTTACAAGCCCCGCCCCATGCGCTTCAAGGATTATATCGCCATTCCCAAAGCCAACGGTTACCAGTCGTTGCATACCTCGCTGTTTGGCCCCCATGGCGTACCGGTGGAAATTCAAATCCGTACCGAAGACATGGATCAGATGGCTGACAAAGGGGTCGCGGCCCACTGGATGTACAAAAGCGGCCAAAGCACCGCGGCGCCGGGTACCAGTGGCACCACTACCCAGCTGCGGGCCCGCAAATGGATGCAAAGCCTGCTGGAGCTGCAACAAAGTGCCTCGTCGTCTTTTGAATTTGTGGAAAGCGTTAAAACCGAGCTGTTCCCGGACGAGATTTACGTATTCACCCCTGAAGGACGCATTCTCGAGCTGCCGGTAGGCGCCACCGCCGTGGACTTTGCCTACGAAGTGCATACCGACGTGGGCAATACCTGCGTGGGCGCCAAAGTCAACCGGATGTCTTACCCTTTAAGTCAACCATTGATCTCGGGTCAGACGGTGGAGATCATCACCGCCAAGGGCGCCAAGCCCAATGCGGCCTGGCTGAACTTTGTGGTCACCGGCAAAGCCCGCTCCAAAATCCGTCAGGTACTGAAAAACCTGAAAAAGGATGAAGCCATCGCCCTGGGTAAACGCTTGCTGAATCACGCATTGGGTGACAGCAAGCTGGAACAGTTCAGCCAGGCTCAAATCGACAAGGTCATCACCGACACCAAGCATAAAGACTTCAATGAACTGCTGACGGAAATCGGCTTGGGCAACGCCATGAGTCTGGTGATTGCCCAGCGTCTCAAGGGAGATTCCGTCACCGAACAGATGGGTGATGACGACACCAACCTGATGCCCATCCGCGGGGCGGAAGGCATGCTGGTTTCCTTTGCCAATTGCTGCCGTCCAATTCCGGGCGATGCGGTGATTGCCCATGTCAGTCCGGGTAAAGGCCTGGTGGTGCACATGGAAAACTGCGCCAATATCCGCGGCTATCAAAGTGAACCGGACAAATACATCCCTGTGCAATGGGATGCGGTGGACAACACCGAGTTCCAGGCCAATGTCCGCATTGAAATCGTCAACCATCAAGGGGCACTGGCCAAAATCACCAACATCATTGCCGCTGAAGGCTCCAACATTAACAATATCAACACGGAAGAGCGCGATGGCCGGGTGTACCTCATCCACTTGCGCGTGTCCGTTCGTGACCGGATACATTTGGCAAATGTGATGCGGCGCATCCGGGTGTTACCGGAAGTGCTGCGAATTTCCCGTAACCGTTAACCAAGGAGTTACCAAGCATATGGCGGAAAAAGTGATTATTGCCACCGACAAGGCCCCGGCCGCTATCGGCACCTATTCACAAGCGGTTAAAGTGGGTTCAACCGTTTACCTTTCAGGCCAGATCCCGCTGGTTCCGGCTACCATGGCACTGGCCGGGGATGACTTTGAAACCCAGGTGGTGCAGGTCTTTGAAAACCTCAAGGCCGTATGTCAGGCCGCCGGTGGCGATTTGAATGACATTGTAAAACTCAATATCTACATGGTGGATTTAGCCAATTTTGCCAAGGTAAATGAGCTGATGGGACGCTATTTTCAACAGCCTTATCCCGCCAGGGCCGCCATTGGCATCAACCAGCTTCCAAAAGGGGCACAAGTGGAAATGGACGGCGTGGCCGAGCTGTAATCCCGCTATCCCCCACAAAAAAAGGCGCTGCAAGCGCCTTTTTGCTGTCAGTCACCCCATGGAGTTACGGGTTAACCGCGTTATTTGCGCCTTGCATGCCCGCCTTCTTGAACCAGGTTTGTGCCCGCAGTTTTTCTGCTTCGGTAGGCACGTATTCCACCCAGTTATCCCGCTCTGATTTGCGGTATTTCAAGGATTGATTTGCCACATCAAACTGATAATGGGGAAAGACTTCCCGCAAGTTAAAAAACGCTGCCGGTGCGAAAAAGATGATGTCGGTAGCCAGATATCCACCATTGAATTTGAGCGGCAACACACCATAAAACGGTTGTTGATCCCCGTTTACCGCCATAAATTCATACTGGCCAAAACTGGTGGTGGACAAGGTTTCGGTACGCGGCGCATCCTGCCCTTTCGCTTCTTTAATGTAGATTTTGGTGTCGGGATGCATGGCGGTGAGCGATGTCGTTGCTGAACATGCCGCCAACAAGGTGGCCATGCCCATGCAAGCGGCCAGTTTTATGTATTTCAGTTCCATGAATTTACTCTGATTCATTATCGAGGCCGTAGCATACCCGCAGACAAGCCCAAGTCACAATAGTCCGTCATAATCCAGTGCAAATAGTGATGCCTCAGTTCCAGATTGGATTTGTGTCGTGGTCAATTGCCCGGCATAATCAAACGAGTGTTTTATATTTTTATAAAACAGTAAGTTTCAGCTTATTGTTGTACTTAGGGGCAATATTGCCAGCCGTTCATCTATAGGGGAAAGGCCTATGTCCGTATCTTATAAAAGCCCGATAGCCATGCTTACCCAGTGGGCCTCCGTTCAAGGCGATGCGGTTTATCTTCGACAGCCAGTGAATGGCAAATACCGCGATTACAGCTGGCAGCAGGTACTGCAAACCGTGCAGCAACTGACCGGGGCACTGCGCCATCTGGGGTACCCGCCCGGCAGCAAAATTGCGCTGCTCTCGAAAAACTGCGCGGAGTGGTTCATTACCGACTTGGCATTGATGTATGGCGGCTATATCAGCGTTCCCATCTACCCAACCGCCAATGCGGACACCATCCGCTATGTGCTGGAGCACAGCGAATGCAAGGCGATATTCATCGGCAAACTGGATCATTGGGCGGAGCAGGAAGCAGGCGTTGGCGGTGAGCTGCTGCGACTGGCCCTTCCCTACGACACCATGCCAGCCCAATACCAATGGTTACAACTGCTGAACATGGGGCAACCGTTGCTGGAAGCACCCGAACCGACGCCAGAGCAGGTGATGACGCTGATTTACACCTCAGGCTCCACCGGCAAGCCAAAAGGGGCAGTGCAAACCTTTGGCAGCTATAGCTGGACCTGCAATGCGGTGGTGCGTGATGTCAAGGCCAACCCGGAAGACAGGCTGCTGTCCTATCTGCCGCTGGCGCATATCACTGAGCGGGTGGCCATTGAAGGCTCCTCTTTTTATGCCGGTTGTCCGGTGGCCTTCGTGGAAAACCTGGAAACATTTGTGACTGACGTCCAGCGCATGCAACCTACGGTCTTTTTCTCCGTGCCCCGTTTGTGGACGCTGTTCCAGAAAAACATCATCGATAAAGTGGGCGGCTTTAAAAAACTCAACCTGCTGTTGAAAATCCCCCTGCTCAGTTGGCTGGTCAAACGCAAAATCCACCAGGGGCTGGGGCTGGAAAAAGCGCGGCTGCTGGGTTCGGGCTCAGCGCCAATTCCAGCATCGCTGGTCCAGTGGTACCACCGCATTGGCCTGGATATTTGCGAAGCCTGGGGCATGACGGAAAACAGTGCCTACTCCATCATCAACTATCCGTTTGATCCCGCAAAAATCGGTACCGTGGGCAAACCCATTGTGGGGTGCAGCATCAAACGCTCAGCAGAGGGCGAGCTGCTGGTTAAAAGTCCGGGACTAATGAAGGAATACTATAAAGCGCCGGAGGCCACCGCAGCGGTCTTTGATGATGAAGGCTTTCTGCATACCGGCGATGTGTGCGAAATCGACAAGGACGGCTGCGTCAGCATTACCGGCCGCATGAAAGACAATTTCAAAACCGCCAAAGGCAAATACGTGGCGCCAGTTCCCATCGAGCGCAAGCTGGCACAAGACCCCCATGTAGAGCTGATTTGCGTTATCGGCTCCGGCCTGCCCCACCCGGTAGCGCTGGTGCAGCTGTCAGAAGGCGCCACATTGCAGCCCCGGGAAGAGGTGCGGGCCTCACTGCAAGCATCGCTCAATGCCATCAACCCCCATCTTGAATCCCATGAGACCGTGGATGCCATTATTGTGGTGAACGAACCCTGGACGATTGAAAATGATTTGTTAACGCCAACCCTCAAGATAAAACGCTACATGCTGGAGCAGCGCTATACCGCCAAGGCCGAAGGGCTGCGGGGGGCCGTCGTGGTCTGGGAGGATGAGCGCTAACAACGCCTTGTGCATCAAATCCCGGTAGCCACCGGGATTTTTTTGACATATTCTGTCAAAAAACTTGCTTTGTGTGTCAAAGCTCTTATGCTGGCCCCCTTGGCAAGTACAACCCCCATCAATCTACGAGCAGTAATAAACATGTTGATTTTTCTGTCAATTCTAGGTGGTTTCCTAATTCTTACCCTAGGCGCGGAAGCGTTAGTACGCGGAGCCAGCGCCATCGCCTTGCGTTTAGGTGTCACCCCTTTGGTTATCGGCCTGACAATTGTGGCTTTCGGTACCAGCGCACCAGAACTGGCAGTGAGCGTGAAATCGGCGCTGGCCGGTAGCCCCGGCATTGCCCTGGGCAATGTGGTGGGCTCCAACATTGCCAATATTGGCCTTATTCTGGGACTGACAGCCCTTATTCGTCCCATCGGCGTGCAATCCCAAATGTTGCGCCGCGACATTCCCCTGATGATTGTGGCCTCCGTATTGGTATGGCTGTTGCTGATTGATAATGTACTGGGCTTGTGGGACGGGGTGTTGCTGTCCGGGTTGCTGGCGGCTTACCTGCTGTATAACTACTACATTTCCAAGGATAATGATGTAGAAGAGATTGAGGAAGGCCCCCGCAATCCGCTGTTGTCAGTGCTATTTGTCATCTTTGGTATCGGTTGTCTGGTGGGCGGCGGCGTACTGTTTGTCAATGGTGCCGTGGATCTGGCCCGCACCTTTGGCATCAGCGAGGTCGTCATCGGCCTGACCATCATCGCCATCGGCACCAGCATGCCTGAGCTGGTCACCTCCATGGTGGCCGCCATGAAAGGGCAAAGTGACATTGCCATTGGCAACGTGGTGGGCTCCAACCTCTTTAACCTGTTGGGGATCCTGGGGGTTACCGCACTGGTGCATCCAATAAGCGCTGCAGGTTTCAGTGCCCTGGATTTTGGCGTTATGCTGGCACTGACCGTATTGGTACTGCCGCTGGCGCGCACCGGTTACCGCATCGGCCGCCGGGATGGTTTGCTGCTGCTTGTGGCCTATTTGGGCTATATGGCCTGGCTGGTCAATCACGCCGTGATGTAAGGCGCAAATTACCGCAACCGGCAGCGGTGGATTGTCAAAGAGGTAATCTTTGATAATATATGTATAAATTCACAGTAATCTGGTACTAACGTGGCGCAGAGACTGGATCTTATTCCCATCACCGAGCTCAAGGGTGTGGCCGCCAAAATGGCCGGCAAACTGAATAAGCTGGGAATTCACACCGTACAGGATCTGCTGTTCCACCTGCCGCTGCGCTATGAAGACCGCACCCGCATTTACGCCATTGCTGAACTGTACCCCGGCGAATACGGCACCATTGAGGCTGAAATTCAGTCCAGCCAGATAATCAATGGCCGCAAGCGCATGCTGCTGTGCCATGTACGCGACAGTAGTGGCACCATGAGCTTGCGTTTCTTCAATTTTTCCGCTGCCCAGCGCAATGCCATGCAGCCCGGGCTCACCATCCGTGCCTATGGTGAAATCCGTCATGGCAGTCATCAGGCAGAAATTATCCATCCCGAGTACAAAATACTGCATCCCGGCGAGCAGCCAACACTGAGTGACAGCCTGACCCCCATCTATCCCACCACCGAAGGGCTGAAACAGGCCAGTTGGCTGAAACTCAGCAATCAGGCGCTGGCGCTGCTGGAAGAAGGCGGGCTGCAAGAGCTCATTCCCGAAACGCTCCGCCCCAATGCACTGAGTCTGGCCGCTGCCGTGCGCTTGCTGCACCGGCCACCCGCCGATGTGGATTTGCAGGCCCTGACCCAAGGGCTGCACCCGGCACAGCAACGGCTCGTGCAAGAAGAGCTGCTGGCCCACAACCTCAGCATGTTAAAACTGCGACAACGCAGCAATCACGATAAAGCCGTATCCCTGCCAGCCACCGGGCAGTTACTGCAACCCTTTTTACACGCCCTGCCGTTTCAGCCCACCGGCGCCCAACAACGGGTGGCAGCCGACATCGGCCAGGACATGAGCCAACACCAGCCCATGATGCGACTGGTGCAGGGGGATGTGGGCTCTGGAAAAACCCTGGTGGCGGCCATGGCCGCATTGCAGGCCATTGAAAACGGCTATCAGGTGGCGATGATGGCCCCCACCGAGCTGCTGGCAGAGCAGCACGCCCTTAATTTCAGCCACTGGTTTGAACCCTTGGGGCTGAAAGTGGGCTGGCTCGCCGGCAAGCTCAAAGGCAAAGCCCGGGAGCAATCACTGCAAGAGATTGCCAGTGGCAGTGCCCAAATGGTGATTGGCACCCATGCCATCTTCCAGGAACAGGTGCATTTTCAGCAGCTGGCCCTGATCATCATCGATGAGCAGCACCGCTTCGGGGTGCACCAGCGGCTGGGGCTGCGGCAAAAAGGCGCCGTCCAGGGTTATTATCCCCATCAGCTGATCATGACCGCCACCCCCATACCCCGCACCTTGGCCATGACCGCTTATGCGGATCTGGACACCTCCATCATTGATGAATTGCCGCCGGGCAGAACCCCGGTCACCACCGTGGCCATCAGCAACGGCCGCCGTCAGGAAGTCATCGAACGGGTGCGCCACGCCGCCTTGCATGATGGCCGCCAAGCCTACTGGGTATGCACCCTGATTGAAGAATCTGAAGTGCTCCAGTGCCAAGCGGCGGAAGACACCTGGGAAGAGCTTAAAGTGGCACTGCCCCAGTTGCAGGTAGGGCTGGTGCATGGCCGCATGAAAAGCAGCGACAAACAGCAGGTCATGGAACGCTTCAAAAATGGCGAACTCAATTTGCTGGTGGCCACCACGGTGATTGAGGTGGGGGTGGATGTGCCCAATGCCAGTTTGATGATTATTGAAAACCCGGAACGCCTGGGGCTGGCACAGCTGCACCAGCTGCGGGGGCGGGTAGGACGCGGCGCCATTGCCAGCCACTGTGTGCTGATGTATCAGCCGCCGCTGTCGGCAACCGCCACCAAACGGCTGGGAGTGCTCAGGCAAAGCAATGACGGCTTTGTCATCGCCCAACAAGACTTGCAAATTCGCGGGCCGGGTGAAGTATTGGGCACCCGGCAAACCGGGCTGGCGGAGATGAAAGTTGCCGATTTGGTACGGGATCAGGCATTAATTCCCCATATTCAGAAACTGGCGCAGCATCTCATGCAGCAGGCCCCCCAAAACGTGGATGCCATCATTCAACGCTGGCTGGGTGATCGCCAACAGTACATTCAGGCCTGATCCCGCCGCATTGCGTACTGCCATTACTTCTCAGGTTGGGCACACAACAATGCCACAGGCATACGATGATACAATTTTCCCGGCGAAGCGGGACAAGCTTAGTAGACAATCACGTTAAATTTTGCAGAATGAGGAAAGCGCTCCTCACACGTTGTGAAGAAAGGATATCCTATGCAAGTCAATGAAGAAGACAGAATTGCGCCCGGCAAACAAACCGCGGGCAAGAGCAACCTCATCTGGGCCCTGGCGCTGCTGGTGATTGCACTGATAGCCGGGGTCTGGTATTTCCTCAGCCAGAAACCCGCACCAGAGCCAAGCCCCCAAACGGCCCCCATGACCCTGCCGGAAACAGCGCCGGAGCAACCACTGCAAACCGAAGCCCCGGTTCCTGAACCTGCGGCCACAGAAACCCCAACCGAGGCAGCGCCGACACCTGCAGCGCCGACACCGGTTGCCCAGCCCCTGCCCCCACTGGCTGAAAGCGATGGTTTTGTCCACGAAAAAGTGGTGCAAATGGCTGACGGCATGAAAGTGGCTCCCCTGTTGAACGACAATAACATGGTGCGCCAATTCGTGGTTTTTGTGGACAACCTCGCCCAAGGGGAACTGGCCCGCAAAACCAGCCCCATGAAGGCGCCCACACAACAATTCACCGTTTCCGACATCACCAACAAGACCTATCTCAATCCGGACAGCTATCACCGTTATGACGTGTACGCCGATTTCCTCAGCGACCTTAATGACGAGCAGCTGCTCAACACCTATAACCAACTGTCTCCCCTGATGAACGAGGCTTTTGCCGAATTGGGTTATCCGGACATCAGCTTTAACCAGCGGTTGCAGCAAGCCATCAAGGTGCTGCTTGCCACACCGGTGGTGGAAGAGCCCATAGAGCTTTATTCCATCAGCGTTAATTACAAGTTTGTCGACCCACAGTTGGAAGCCCTGCCCAATGCCCAGAAACTGCTGCTGCGCATGGGGCCGGATAACACCCGCAAACTCAAGAAGGTATTACGGCGTTTACAAACCCTGCTGCCCCGGTAGCAGGCAATGCCAACGCCTTAAGCGGGCAGGTGGACGGCACTGGTTGACAGGCCGTTCACAAATGCCTGCTGCGAGCAGGGTAATTCCGTGTAAAATATCAAGTACTACCGAATGCAAACACGGGAACAGTGCTTGTCACAAGCCATGGTTGGCTTAGCGATCCAAACGGAATGGGCAGGCGGTTCAGAGGCCATAACGTGCAATTAACATTTAGCCTGCTTCGCTGGGGAGCCTGGGCTCCCGATTATCAACAACCACAGGACTGGCAGCACTGGCCAGCGGTGACGGCCGCCCCGTCTTCCCCCTCGCCCAAACTGCCCCAAGTGCCCGCCATGCAAAAACGCCGTTTCAGCCATTTGACCAAAATGATGCTGGAAGCAGCGCTGCAAACCCGGGCACCGGCACAATGCCGCTCGGTTTTTGCCTCCCGCCATGGCGAGCTGCACCGCACCGCCACCTTGCTGGCCGACGTGTTACAGCAGCAACCCCTTTCCCCCATGGGATTCAGCCAGTCGGTGCACAACACCGCCAGCGGTGTCTTTGGCATTGTCACCCAGAATCAGGCAGCCACCACCTCCATTGCCGCTGGGGAACACAGCCTGAGCCAGGCCATGATGGAAAGCTGGGGGCTGCTGACAGAAGATCCGGCGCCGCTGCTGTTGGTCTTTGGTGATGAGCCGGTTCCCGAGGTTTATCAGTCTTTCACCAATGAGCCAGAATACCCGCTGGCACTGGCATTACTGCTGGCACCCACAACCCAAGAGGGCATGGCCCGCATAACCCTGACGCCCTGCCGCCCCGACAGTACGCCACTGCGCTATGGGCAATTGTTACATGCGCTTGCCAGCCAGATGCCCCTGTCAGGACACCTGGCCGGCATGCACTGGCAACTGACTGTGGAGAAGCCCCATGGCGACACCCAGTAAGGGGCTCGGTTACCTGCCCCGCTGGCTCGCGGGCATGGGCTGCTACATCGCCTTTGGTCTGGGAGGATTGCTGAGCTCCGTGACCCTGTTACCCCTGCTCCGGTGCTGGCCTGGCAGCGCTGATGCGCGTATTCAGCGGGTGCAAAAAACGGTGCATCTGATGTTCCGCTGTTTCGTGAAAATGCTCACCTGGGCAGGCGTTATCCGGCTGGATGCCAACCACAGCCTGCCACTGCAACAGGCCCGCGGCATGGTGGTGGTGGCCAATCATCCCACACTCATTGACGTGGTGGTGCTCATCAGCCTGATGCCAAATGCCGGCTGCATCGTCAAACAGGGGATATGGCGCAACCCGTTCATGCGCGGCGTGGTATCCGCCGCCGGCTACATTCCCAACCGCGGCGCAGAACTGCTGCTGGAAGATTGCCAACAATTGCTGGCACGAGGTACCAATCTGCTGATTTTCCCTGAAGGCACCCGCACCGTAAAAGGCACGGTTGTGAATGACTTTGCCCGCGGAGCCGCTAATATTGCATTACGCTGCCGGGCACAATTGTTACCCGTGGTGCTGCAAGTCACCCACCCCGGGTTAACCAAACAGGACCCCTGGTATGAAATTCCCCGTCAGACCATGCACATCAAGGTATGCCTCGGGGCACCGTTTCACACCGAGGCGGCACTGCCGGACAGCAGTGCCAAGCAAGCCCGCAAGCTCACACATGAGCTGGAAATTTACTATAAACAACAATTAGATGAACACTATGAGCTTACATGACGAAATCAAGCAATTGATTATTGATAGCCTGGATCTGGAAGATGTCAGTCTTGCGGATATCGATACCGACGCGGCACTTTTTGGCGACGGTCTGGGGCTGGACTCCATTGATGCCCTGGAATTGGGGCTGGCCATCAAAAAACAGTTCGATATTAAAATCGAGGCCAACTCTGACGCCACCCGCGACCACTTTTACAGTGTGGCCACCCTGGCCAAGTTTATCGAGTCGCAACGCGCATAGGAGAGGCCCATGGAAAATAAAGAGCAGATCCTGCAGATGCTGAGCCGCATCCTGCAAGAGGAGTTTGAGATTGACGCCGCTGACATCACGCCTGAAGCCACCCTGTATCAGGATTTGGATCTGGACAGCATTGATGCGGTGGACCTGGTGATAAAGCTGCAGCAACTGACCGGCAAAAAAATCCAGCCGGAAGCGTTTAAAGCCGTGCGCACAGTGGATGATGTGGTCAACGCCATTGCGCAACTGGTCAAGGATTAATGGCAACACTGGCCCGGGCAGTCACCTTCATCCTGCTGCTGGGCTATCCGCTGGCGGTCTACCTGGGACTGAACTACCTGCCGGGGAATGTGCTGGCGCCGTTGCTGGCACTGTTGTTGCTGCTGCGCCTGCTTACCCAGAAACGGCAACTGCGGACACTGGCACTGCCGCTGTTGTTGGGGCTGATGCTGGCACTGGGCAGTTTTATCGCCCGCCAGCAACACTGGCTACTGTACTACCCGGTAGTGATGAACCTGTGCATGCTGGGCCTGTTTGGTTCGTCACTGTTACAGAAAACCAGCATGGTTGAGCGGCTGGCCCGCATTGCCGAGCCCCAGTTGCCAGACAGTGCCCGGGGCTACTTGCGACGGGTCACACTGTTGTGGTGCGTGCTGTTTGTCATTAACGGCACCATGGCCGCATATACGGCACTGTATGCCAGCCTTGCCACCTGGACCCTATACAACGGCCTTATCGCCTACCTGCTGATGGGAATATTGGCGGGGGGCGAATGGCTATACCGCCACTTTTGGCTGACAAAATCGTAAGAGACGGTTATGACAGAGTTACTGAAATCCTGGCTGGTCCAGGGCCCGTCAGGGCAGCAACTGATCAGCTTCAATCACCATGACATTGTCACTGGCGGATTGTTTGCCACCCAGGTCCATCACCTGCATCAGCAGCTGCTGGCCTGTGAGCAGCCGCGCTGGTTGCTGGCCTGTGACAGCAGCGATCAGTTTGCCGTCGGATTATGTGCCGCCCTGCTGGCAGGCAAGCAGTTGATACTGCCAGCCAACATCCAGCCGGGCACCCTTGGCGAACTCAGTGACGAATTTGACGGAGTGCTCTCCGATCAGCCATTGTGGGATGCCAAACCCTATATCCCGCTGAAAAAAGAGCTGGGACTTACGCCCATGCCCTGGCCCCAGGTCTCAGCGCAGCACGCCTTTGGCGAACTCTTGCTGTTTACCTCAGGCTCCAGCGGTCACCCCAAGGCCATACGCAAAACGCTGCGGCAACTGGATGCAGAGGTCAGCGTGCTGGAGCAGACCTTTGCCAAACACCTGCCCCATTGCAGCGTGATTTCCACCGTCAGCCACCAGCATATTTACGGATTGCTGTTTAAAATCCTCTGGCCGCTGGCAGCCAGCCGCCCCTTTTTGTCTGACATGGTGGAGTACCCGGAAACCTTGAGTTACTACACCGCCCTGTTTCCCAAACTGTGTCTTATCAGCAGCCCGGCCCAACTGTCGCGCCTGCCCGAAGCACTGGGCTTTGAGCGGCAATTGCATACCCCCAGCCTGATTTTCAGCTCCGGTGGCCCGCTGTCGCTGGATGCCGCCCTTGGCATTCGCCAATGTTACGGCAGCCTGCCCATCGAGGTGTACGGCAGCACCGAAACCGGTGGCATCGGTTACCGCCGTCAGCACTGTGCCGACACCCCTTGGCGGGCATTTGCCCCCATGGTGCTGAACACTGACCCTGACGATGGCGCCCTGCTGCTGCAATCCCCTTATCTGGAAAACGATGAGGTGTTGCGCTGCGAAGACAAAATCACCCTGCTGGACAACAACCTGTTCCGCCTTGAAGGCCGGCTTGACCGCATTGTTAAAATTGAAGAAAAACGCCTGTCCCTGACCCAAATGGAAGCGCTGCTGAACCGGCACCCTTGGGTACAGCAAAGTCATCTGTTGTTGCTGGAAAGCCCGCGCCAACAGCTGGGGGCGGTGGTAGAGCTGTCAGCCTATGGCAAACAGCAGCTGGAAACCGAAGGCAAACTCAGCATCAATAACGGCCTGAAAGCCCACCTGTTAAGCCAGTTTGAACGGGTCACGCTGCCCCGCCGCTGGCGTTATCCAACGCAGATGCCCATGAACGCCCAGGGAAAACTGCTGCAACACGAGATAGTGCAACTATTTGATCATGATTGAATCCTTATTACCGCCCGTGCTGGCACATCACATGGATGGCAACACCGCCAGCTGGCAGCTGCAAGTGGCTGCCGATTACCCGGCATTTGCCGGCCATTTTCCCGAGCATCCGGTATTGCCAGGCGTGGTGCAGCTGGACTGGGCCATCCGTTTTGGCAGTGAACACTTTGGCTATGATGGGGCGGTAGCCCAGCTGGAAGTGTTGAAATTCCAGCAACTCATCCGCCCCGGCATGGAAGTGACCCTCCGCATCGAGCAGCTGGCCAGCGGTAAACTGCAGTTCAGCCTGAGCTGTGACACCCAGCGGTTTGCCTCCGGGCGCATCGTGTTTACCGAGGAAAGCGCCGCATGAAACCGGCACTGGTGATCCCCAATTACAACCATCGCAATTACATTGCCCAGACCTTGCAACGCCTGCAACCCCTGGGCATTCCCTGTTTTCTGGTGGATGACGGCAGCGATGAAGCCACCCGCCACCTGCTGCTGCAACTGGCCCGCGAACATCACGACTGGGTGACCTTGCTGACCCATCCCTACAACCGTGGCAAGGGGGCTGCGGTGATCACCGGCCTGCGCCACGCCTGGGCCCAGGGATTTTCCCATGCCTTGCAGGTGGATGCCGATGGCCAGCACAACCTGCAGGACATCCCCCAACTGCTGGCACTGGCCCAACAGCACCCCAGCGCCTTGATAAGCGGCCTGCCCCAATACGATGACAGCATTCCCAAGGCACGCTTGTATGGCCGTTACATCACCCATTTCTGGGTATGGCTGGAAACCCTGAGCCTGAGCATTCGCGACTCCATGTGCGGTTTCAGGGTGTATCCGCTGGCGGCCTGCGAGGCGTTGCTGCGCTGCGAAACCGTGGGCGAGCGCATGGATTTTGACACCGAAATCATGGTGCGTTTGTACTGGCGCGGCACCCCGACCTATCATCTGCCGACCCGGGTGATCTATCCGCCGGACGGTGTCAGCCATTTTCAGGGCTGGGCCGACAACTGGCGCATCACCAAAATGCATACCCGGCTGTTTTTCGGCATGCTCAAGCGCAAGTTGA
Source organism: Shewanella mytili (assembly GCF_046765975.1). NCBI lineage: Bacteria > Pseudomonadati > Pseudomonadota > Gammaproteobacteria > Alteromonadales > Shewanellaceae > Shewanella > Shewanella mytili. Next base: position 27,204 of record NZ_JBKOUD010000009.1, read on the forward strand.
CCGGCCATAGACTGGGGCCCGATGCCGCAATGACACCCCGCCACTGGTCCAGCATGCGCGAGCGCGGCAGCCTGCTGGGACTGCAGTTCCTGTTGGGCTGTTACCGGCTGGGGGGCCACTGGCTGGCCCGGGGATTCATGTATCCGGTGATTGGTTATTTCTTTCTCAGCGGCCGCGATGCCCGCCAGGCATCTATGGCGTTTTTGCAGCGCATTGCAAAACAGCAGCCCCGACATCCGGCGCTGCACCATCCCTGTGACTGGCGCGACAGCCTGCGGCACTTTTTCAGCTTTGGCAATGCAGCGCTGGACAGGATTGATGCCTGGTGTGATCGCATCACCCTGAGCCAGGTGGATTTTCCGGACAAGCAACGGCTGGCCGAGCAGCTGGCAGGCGGCCGCGGCGCCGTACTGCTGGTATCGCATATCGGCAATATCGAATTATGCCGGGCCATTTCCATGCACCAGCGCCACATCAAGATCAACGTGATGGTGATGACCGAACATGCAGCCAATTTCAATCAATTGCTCAAACAGCTCAACCCTGACAGCCAACTGAACCTGTTGCAGGTGTCGGAGCTGAACCCGGCCACCGCCATAATGCTGCAGGACAAGATTGATGCCGGCGAGCTGGTGGTGATTGCGGCCGATCGCACCTCGCGTAACAGCGAAAGAGTGTGCTATGTGCCGTTTCTCGGCGCCCCGGCGCCATTGCCCCAGGGGCCGTTCATTTTGGCAGGGCTGCTTGACTGCCCGGTATTTACCATGTTCTGCGTGCAGCAATCCGGCCGCTACCACGTCATGCTGCAGGCGTTTGATGCCGCACTCAGTGGCCCCCGCACCACACGCCAGCAACGCTTACAACAGGCAGCGGAGCTGTACGCCCGGCGCCTGGAAGCGGTGGCATTGCAAGTGCCGCTGCAATGGTTCAATTTTTATGATTTCTGGCGCAGGGATGAAGCCTCTGCCCGCAAGGAGCTACCATGACCGAGACGATTCCTTTTGGTCGTCACACCTTAACCCTGGAACACGTGACTGCCGTGGCCAATGGCGCCCGGGTGGCACTGGATGACAGCCCGGATTACCGCAACTACATTGAACGCGGCGCCCGGTTTATTGACAAGCTACTGCAACAGGACGGCGTGGTGTATGGCGTCACCACCGGTTATGGCGACTCCTGCACCGTGGCCATTGCCCCCGAGTTGGTGCCGGAACTACCACTGCACCTGAGCCGTTTCCATGGCTGTGGCCTCGGGCGGCATCTGGATGAAATCCAGGCGCGGGCGGTGCTGGCCTGCCGCCTCAATTCGCTGGCACGGGGCAAATCCGGTGTCAGCTATGCGCTGCTGGAGCGGATTGCCCTGTTACTGAACCGCGACATCATTCCACTGATCCCGGAAGAGGGCTCGGTGGGCGCCAGCGGCGATCTCACGCCGTTATCCTATCTGGCGGCAGTGCTGGTCGGTGAACGCCAAGTATACTTTGACGGAAAAATTCAGGACACCGCAGAGGTGTACCGGCAATGCCGGATCACGCCGCTGCGCCTGCGGCCCAAAGAGGGGCTGGCGCTGATGAACGGCACCGCGGTGATGACCGCGCTGGCCTGTCTGGCCTGGCAGCGGGCAGAATACCTGCAGCGCTTGTGCGCCCGCATCACCGCCATGGCCTCCCTGACCTTGCAAGGCAACAGCAACCATTTTGACGAACTGCTGTTTGCGGTAAAACCCCATGCCGGGCAAAACCAGGTGGCTGCCTGGATCCGTGATGATCTCAATCACCGTGAACATCCGCGCAATTCCGAGCGCCTGCAGGACCGCTACTCCATCCGCTGCGCCCCCCACATCATCGGGGTGCTGAGTGATGCCCTGCCGTTCATGCGGCAATTTATTGAAAACGAACTCAACAGCGCCAACGACAATCCGATTATCGATGGCGAAGGCGAGCACGTGCTGCACGGCGGGCATTTTTACGGTGGCCATATCGCCTTTGCCATGGACGCCATGAAAAACGCCGTGGCCAATCTGGCAGATCTGCTGGACCGGCAGATGGCGCTGGTAATGGATCCCAAATTCAATAACGGCCTGCCCGCCAACCTTTCCGGGTGCGATAACGCCAGGCGCTGCATCAATCACGGTTTCAAGGCGGTGCAAATCGGCTGCTCCGCCTGGACGGCCGAAGCCCTGAAGCTGACCATGCCGGCCAGCGTGTTTTCCCGCTCCACCGAATGCCACAATCAGGACAAGGTCAGCATGGGCACCATTGCCGCCCGTGACTGCCTGCGGGTACTGGAGCTCACAGAACAAGTGGCTGCCGCCGCACTGCTGGCCATGAGCCAGGGCATGCGCCTGCGGCTGCGCCAGGGGCAACTGCAAGAAGCCGGCCTGACACCCTCACTGGCCAAAACCCTGACACAGCTGAGCGCCCAGTTACCGCTGCTGGAAGAAGACCGGCCACTGGAAGCCACCTTGCGTGATACCCTGCTTAAAATTCAGCAGGGTTTTTGGGAGGTGTGCCGATGAAGGCACTGCTTAGCGCCAGCGTGACACTGGAAATTCCGTTTTTTGATGTGGACTCCATGGGGATCACCTGGCATGGCAATTACCTGCGTTACTTCGAAATCGCCCGGTGTAAGCTGCTGGAGAAAATAGATTACGGCTACCGCCAGATGCTGGACTCCGGCTACAGCTGGCCGATTGTGGATGCCAGGGTCAAATATGTGAAACCCACCACCTTTGAGCAGCACATCCGCGTGATTGCCCAGCTGGTGGAATGGGAACACCGCCTGAAAATCGATTATCTGATTGAAGATGCCCAAAGTGGCGAGAGGCTGACCAAAGGCTATACCATTCAGGCGGCCGTGGAGATGCACAGCAAAAGTTTGTGCCTTGAAACCCCAGTGGCATTTCGCCGGCAACTGCAGCCTTGGCTGACAGCCGCAGGTGAGGAGGTGTCATGAAGCGTATACTGCCGCTGCTATTGTTGCTGCTGACAAATCTGGCCATGGCCGACCCACGCCCTCAACTCAGTGACTATGCAGCGCTGTTTGCCAGCCCTGCCAACAACGCCCAGTTGCAGCAATTGCAGCAGCAACTGCTACTGGATGAAGCAAGCCGCGGTGAGTTTCAGCAAACCCGCTGGCTGCAGGTGCTCAAGCAACCCCTGCAAAGCCACGGCCGCTTTATTTTTGCCGCCGATGAAGGGATGTTATGGCAGCAACAGCAACCTTTTGACAGCACCCTGATCCTGAAACAGCAGCAGCTCATCCAGATAGACAGCCAGGGGCAGATGACCATACAGAGCGCGGATAACGGCTCCCCGCTCAGCAGTCTGTTACCGCGGCTGATGCAGGCATTACTCAGCGCCGACATGGCCTATCTGCAGCAGCATTTTTCCCTGTATCTGCAATCGGGCAATCCTTGGCAGTTGGGGCTTATCGCCAAAGATGCCCAACTGCAAACCCTGCTGCCCAAACTGGTATTGCAAGGCAATGCCCAGCCGCAGCAATTACTGATGCTGACCAGCAACGGCGACATCAGCGACCTTCGTTTCAGCCACATTCGCCAAGGCCCGCTCAGCGACGATGAACGCCGGGCACTGGCCGTTACCCGCGAGCCCCGCTGATGAACACGCCCGGTTGCTGCCATAAATTCACCCCACGCCTGGGGCTACTGCTGTGGCTACTGCTGTTGATTGGCATCAGTGCCGCCGGGCTATGGCAGTGGCAACAGGGCGCCCGTATTGAAACCGACATTCTGGCACTGCTACCCAAGGTGGAAGAAGCGCCCCTTACCCAAGCGGCACTCAACCGGGTGGAGCAACAGTTTGGCGAACGACTCTATCTGGCACTGGTGGCAGACACCCGGGAACAAGCCATCAGCGCCGCTAGGCAGGTGCGCAGCGCCCTGCAGCATTCCGGGGCCTTTACCCAGGTGCGCAGCGGCGATGAAGGCAGCTTGCAAGCCCTTGGCCATTTTTACTTTCCCTACCGGATGCAACTGCTGAGCGATCGGCAACGACAACTATTGCAACAACAGCAGCTGCAACCCCTGGTGCAGCAATTACGCCAGCAGCTTTACAACCCGTTTGGCAACGCCAACAGCGAGCTGCTGCAACAAGACCCGCTATTGCTGTTCCCTGACTGGTTGCAACAGCTGGCTCAGGGGCAAAAATTGCAGCAGCAGCAAGGCATTCTATTCACGCGCAAGGGCACGCAAACCGCGGCCATCATCATGGCCAAAGGTGTGGGCAGCGCCTTTAATCCGCAACACCAGCAACAGCAATTACAGGCATTGCAACAGGCACTTGCCCACTTGCCGTCTTCGGTCTCGGTATTACGGGCTGGCGCACTGTTTCATGCAGCGGCCGCCACGGCCAGTGCCCAGCAGGAGATAAGCCTGATTGGCGGCATGTCACTGCTGGGGGTGATGCTGCTGGTGCTTCTTGGTTTGCGCTCACTGCGGCCGCTGGCCGTGGCGCTGCTGACCCTGAGCAGCAGCTTTGTGGTGGCGCTGGCCGTCACGCTTATCTGCTTTAATGGCCTGCATCTGTTAACACTGGTGTTCGGCACCAGTCTGGTGGGCATTGCCATTGATTACAGCTTCCATTTTTATTGTGAAAGGCTGCAATCCCCCCATACCAGCGTGCGCCAAAGCCTGCGTCATATCGCCCCCATACTGACGCTGGCACTGAGCTCCAGCGTGATAGCCTACGGGGCACTGGGGCTGACGCCCTTCCCGGGAATGCAGCAGGTAGCGGTATTTTGCGCCGCCGGACTCATTTTTAGCTGGTTGACGCTGCTGTTGGCATACCCGGCGCTGGCTGCAACGCCGTTGCCAAACGGCCAGGCGCAACTGCAATGGGCCCAGCGTTGTCATTACCTGGCCCAGCAGCTGTTTGGCCGCTGGCGCTGGCTGCTGGGTGGCATGTTTTTGCTGCTACTCACCGGATTAGTGCACCTGCAGGGGGATGATGACATCCGCAACCTGCAGCAAAGCCCGGACAGCATCACCCAAGAGGAGCAACAATTGCGCCAGCTGCTCAGCGGCGGCACCGACAACCAGTTTTTACTGGTGCAGGGAGCGGATGAACAGCAGTTATTGCAGCGACTGGAGCAGTTGACGCCCAAACTCGCCCAGTTGCAGCAACAGCAACTGCTGGGCAACTTTGTCTCGCTGTCACGCTTTGTGCCCAGCGCGCGGCAACAGCAACAGGATTACCAGCTGCAGGCACAGGTGTACCAACAGTTACCGGCGCTGCTGCCACAACTGGGGCTGGATGACACCCTGGCTACCGCGCTGCAGCAGCAATACCTGGCCGCCGCAGGTGTGCAGCTCAAGATGGACGACTGGCTCGGCACAGCTGCCGCCCAGGAAAACGCACTGGCACAACTGTGGCTGCCCCCCTCTGCCACACACCCCCAATATGGCAGCATTGTATTGCTGGGCGGCATCAGGCAATTGGCCACGCTGCAATCACTGGCCGCTTCACTGCCCGGTGTCACTTTGGTGGACAAGGTGGCGGATATTTCTGCCGTCATGAGCCATTTTCGCCAACTGACACTATGGCTACTGGGACTGTCACTGGGGCTGGCAGCACTGCTATTCATCTGGCGTTATGGCCTGCGCCGTGGCTTGAGCATTGCGCTGGTGCCGATGATGGCGGCGTTGCTGACGCTGGCCACACTGGGCTGGGCGGGTGCCGGGCTCACCTTGTTCCATGCACTGGCACTGCTGCTGGTATTCGGTATCGGGGTGGATTACAGCCTGTTTTTTGCCAGCGCCGGACGCCACGCCGCTGCGGTAATGCTGGCCGTGTTGCTGTCAGCCAGCTCCACGTTATTGGCATTTGGCCTGCTGGCGTTTAGCCAGACCCATGCCATTGCCGTCTTTGGCCAGACACTGGCACTGGGCATTCTCTTTACCCTGTTACTGGCGCTGTTGCATACGGCCACCATTTCCAAGGAGCCACACCCGTGAGAAGTCTGATATGGTGCTTGCTGCTATGGTGCTGTACCGGCTGCCAGCATACCCAAAACCTGTCCCAAAGCTGTGTCACCTTGACTGCCGGGGTGGATTACTGCCTGACCCCACTGCCCTGGCAACAGGGGCGAGCCGCCCAGCCCGATGATATGGCGCAACAGGTGCGGTTCTCGCAGCACCAGCAAACCCGGGAGCTATTGCTGCAGTTACAGTTCAGCCCAGACAGTGAACTCATGGTGGGGCTGGCGCCCCTTGGGCAACCCCTGTTTACCCTGCATTATGATGGTCACACCTTGGCAAGCCAGCACAGCGGCTTTATGGCCGGAACCTTTCGGGGGGATTACCTGCTGGCGGTGCAGCAGCTGATTTACTGGCCCGCTGCCATGGTGCAGCAAGGGCTTGCCAGTGCCACCGTGAAGGATTTTCGCTGCGGGATGCAACATTGCCGGGAAATCCGCCGTGGCGATGCACTGATTGCCCGTATACACTACGCTGAAACGCCGGGCTGGCAAAGCCCGGTGACGCTGGAGCTGCCCCAAGCCGCGGTGCAGCTCAGCATCACCCCCATGTAACACCAGTCATGGAGATAAAGTAGGGATATCATGCCAATAGCCATTAACCATGCCGGATTTTGCACCCCGCTTGGTCATGAGCCCCAAACCATATTGCGGGCACTGCTCTCAGGCGACACTGCGGCAATGGTGCGCCGCGAAGAACTGCTGTTTGAGCGTCCTGCCACCGTGGGTGCGGTGAGCGCCCCTTTGCCGTCATTACCCGCATCACTGACAAGTTTTGCCTGTCGTAACAACGCGTTGCTGTTAAAAGCCGTGCAGCCGCTGCAGCAGGCGATTAGCGCCGCCCGCCGCACCTACGGCGCCGAACGCATTGGCGTGGTACTGGGCACCAGCACATCGGGCATTGCCAAAGGGGAGCAAGCGCTGGCCTATCGGCAGCAACACGGGCAATTTCCCGATGACTACCATTATGTACAGCAGGAGCTGGGCAGCCCCGCCCTGTTTTTGCAGCAGCTATTGCAACTGCAAGGCCCGGCCTACACGGTGTCCACCGCCTGCTCCTCCAGTGCCAAAGTGTTTGCCAGTGGCCGCCGGTTATTGCTCAGCGGCCTCTGTGACATGGTGATAGTGGGCGGGGTGGACAGCCTCAGCCAACTGACCCTCAACGGCTTTGATGCGCTGGAGTCCATTGACGATGACCGCTGCAATCCCTGCAGTGCCAACCGGCGCGGCATCAACATAGGCGAGGGTGCCGCAGTGTTTACCCTGGAGCGCGGCAATGGCGACATTCTGCTCAGTGGCTGCGGTGAATCTTCCGATGCCCATCACATATCCGCCCCCCATCCCCAAGGGCGCGGTGCGGTGGCAGCCATGCAGGCGGCACTGACGCAGGCAGGGCTCAACGCTATCGACATTGATTACGTGAACCTGCACGGCACGGCCACCGAGAAAAACGACGCCATGGAATCCATTGCCATGGCGGCGGTGTTTGGCCGGGAAAGCATCCCGTTTTGCAGCTCCACCAAACCCCTTACCGGCCATGCATTAGGTGCAGCGGGCGCCATCGAAGCGGCATTTTGCTGGTTGCTGCTGTCCCGTTACAATGACGGGCAATTACTGCCACCCCATCAATGGGATGGCGTGGTGGATGAGGCCCTGGTGCCCTTGCCGCTGGTGCAAGCGGGAGACAGTACCCGCCTGCAGCACCTGATGAGTAACTCCTTTGCCTTTGGCGGCAGCAATGCCAGCCTGATTTTCAGTCGCGGAAACCTTGCATGAAAGCACCTTTACGGCAGCGAAACATTGCCGATTTTCTGGCCCACCGGCCACCGATGATCCTGATTGACCACATAGAGCAGCACAGTGACAACTACCTGTTAACCTGTGTTGCCATTACCCGAGACAGCCCGTTTTTTGATAGCGCCCGTGGCTGGGTACCCAATTATGTAGGCATTGAATACATGGCCCAGAGCATTGCCGCGCTGGCGGGGGTGGAAGCCGAACGCCGGGGCGATGCGGTGCAGCTCGGGTTTTTACTGGGCAGTCGCAAATTGCAGTTGCAACAGCCGGGCTTTCTGCCGGGCCAGCAATACCATGTTGCCGTGCAGCGGCTGTATCAGGAAGACAGCGGCCTGGCCGTATTTGATTGTGAAATCCTCCATCAGGGCACCCGCATTGCCAGTGCCCATGTGAATGTTTTTCAGCCCCGTGATGTTGCCGCTTACATGGCAGACAGCCACGGGTCATCCCAAGGAGAACCTGCATGAACCGACGCATTTTGGTGACCGGCGCCAGCCGTGGCATTGGCCGGGCCATTGCGCTGCGCTTGGCCGCCTCCGGCCATGATATCGCGCTGCATTTTCACCGGAACCAAGCGGCAGCGGCCGCCACAGCCGCCGAACTCGCCGCACTTGGCTCCGAGGTGAGCTTGCTGCAGTTTGATGTGGCCGACCGAGCCGCCTGCCGCGACATCATCGAAAGCGACATTGCCGCTCACGGTGCCTATTACGGCGCCGTGCTGAATGCGGGCATCGCCCGTGATACCGCTTTCCCTGCCATGACAGACGCCGAATGGGACGGCGTTATCCAAACCAATCTGGATGGTTTTTACAATGTGCTGCAACCGCTGCTGATGCCGATGATCCAAACCCGTCAGGGAGGCCGCATCATCACCCTGTCATCGGTTTCCGGGCTGGCGGGCAACCGTGGTCAGGTAAACTATAGCGCGGCCAAGGCCGGCATCATCGGTGCCACCAAAGCGCTGGCGCTGGAGCTGGCCAAACGCAAAATCACCGTCAACTGCATTGCACCGGGCATTATTGAAACCGACATGGTAGACCACATCCCCCAAGAGATGGTGCAACAACTGGTGCCCTTGCGGCGGATGGGCAAACCGGAAGAGATTGCCGGGCTGGCCAATTTCCTGATGTCGGACGACGGGGCATACATCACCCGTCAGGTGATTTCCGTCAATGGAGGCATGCTATGAACAAACGCGTGGTGATTACCGGCATGGGGGGCATCTCCTCCCTGGGGCAAGACTGGCCCGCCATCAAACGCCGTCTGCAATCAGGGCAAAATGCCGTGCAATACATGCCGGAATGGGATCGTTATGACGGACTGAATACCCGTTTGGCCGCCCCGGTGACCGATTTTGTGGTACCCGCTCATTATTCCCGCAAGAAAATCCGCTCCATGGGGCGGGTGTCGCTGATGGCTACCCGGGCCAGCGAACTGGCATTGACCGATGCCGGCTTACTGAATGCCCCAGAAGTCAGCTCCGGCGCCATGGGCATTGCCTATGGATCCTCAGCAGGCAGTCCCAATGCCATTATCGGCTTTGGCGACATGCTCAAGCACGGAGACATGAGCGGCATAGATGCCACCAGTTATATTCGCATGATGGGCCATACCACCGCCGTCAATGTGGGCGTTTTTTTCGGTCTCAAGGGGCGCACCATCACCACCAGCAGTGCCTGCACCTCTGGCAGCCAAGGCATTGGTTACGCTTACGAGGCCATCAAGTATGGCCGCCAGCTGCTGATGCTGGCGGGCGGTGCAGAGGAGCTGTGCGCCACGGAAGCGGTGGTGTTTGACACCCTGTTTGCCACCAGCACCCGCAATGACAGCCCCAAGCTGACACCGCGCCCGTTTGAGCAGCAGCGCGACGGGCTGGTAATTGGTGAAGGTGCCGGCACGCTGGTACTGGAAGAGCTGGAACACGCCAAGGCCCGGGGTGCCACCATCTATGCCGAGATAGTGGGATTTGGCACCAATGCCGACGGCGCCCATATCACCCAACCCAATGCCACCACCATGGAAGCGGCCATTCGTCTGGCGTTGGCCGATGCGGGGCTGCAGCCCCAGCAAATCGGTTATGTGAATGCCCACGGCACCGCCACCGACCGGGGCGATGCTGCCGAAACCCAAGCCACTCACGCGGTATTTGGCGAACAGATGCCCTTTTCGTCCCTGAAGAGTTTTACCGGTCATACACTGGGGGCCTGTGGTGCGCTGGAAGCCTGGTGGAGCGTGATGATGATGCGCGATGGCTGGTTTGCCCCCACCCTGAATCTGGAACATGTAGCCGATGACTGCGCGCCGCTGGATTATATCCGCGGTGACGGACGCGCCCTGCAAGCCCAGTGGGTCATGAGCAATAACTTCGCCTTTGGCGGCATCAACACTTCACTCATCTTCCGCCGCTGGCCCTGATAGTCTCACGGCCAGTAAAAAGCCCCGGTCAACCTGGAAGGGTTGACCGGGGCTGATGCCATGGCAGGTGTCAGTTAAACTGCAACTTACTGCTCCAAGCGGTCAATCTGGGCCTTGGCTTCATTCAGGCTCTGATCACGCAGCTCATCTCCCATGCTCAATCCCTCGCTGTACACCACCTCAACCTGGGTAATACCGATAAACGCCAGAAAGGTTTTCAGGTACGGCGCGACAAAATCATGTTCGGTGTCTTTGTGAATGCCGCCGCGGGTGGTCACAATCACCGCCCGCTTGCCGGTGATCAGGCCTTCGGCGCCCGTATTGGTGTAACGGAATGTCACGCCGGCTCGAGCCACCAGATCAATCCAGGTTTTCAGCTGTACCGGCACGGTGAAATTGTACATGGGCGCGGCAATCACCAACGTGTCGTTATCCTGCAGCTCCTGCACCAGCTGATTTGACAGCGCCAGCGCCTGTTGCTGCCGAGGACTCAGGTTATCCCCGCCCTGCAACCCGACGGCCAACTCGCCGTCCAATACGGGTAATGGCTCGGCGGCAAGATCCCGCACGCTTATCTGGGCATGGTTTGCCTGCCAACGCGCTATCAGATAGTCCACCAGCACTGCCGATTGCGAATAGTTGCCGAGGATACTGGATTTCAGCACTAACACCTTGTTCATAGGTTACTCCACTGCATGTTAATCTTGCTTTATCGGGTTATGTCCATTAAACGGCATCAGTTTATCGCCCTACAAATTAGATAAAAAGCGGAATATTTATCAATTATTGTTCGATTTTTTAGAATAGTTTAAGGGTGAACCACCGCGATTTCACGCCTGCAAACTGAATGTCACCGGGCCATCGTTAATCAGCGCCACCTGCATGTCGGCGGCAAAACTGCCGGTTTCCACCACCATTCCCGATTGTCGGCACTGCGCAATGAATGCCTGATACAGGCTATCGGCCTGTGCCGGGGTGGCGGCACTGGAAAAACTGGGGCGTAATCCCCGGCGAGTATCCGCCGCCAGGGTAAACTGGGACACCACCAGCAAGCTGCCGCCCACCTGGGACACATTGAGATTCATCTTGCCCTGCTCATCGCTAAACACCCGGTAATGCAGCACCTTGTGGGCCAGTTTCACCACCGTATCCGCATCATCTTGCTGCTCCACCCCCAGCAATACCAGTAATCCTTTATCAATACTGCCGATGATCCGGTCATCCACCGTCACACTGGCCTGCTTAACCCGCTGAATAAGTGCTATCACAGCCTGTTTCCTGTTTTGGTTGGCGATGGGACATTTTCAGCCATTTGGGCAATGGCGGCAATCACCGCCTGGCACATCCGGCCATCGGCCAGTGAGTGATGCCCGCCCGGCACCAGTTGCAACGATGCCGGTTGCCGTTTGTCCGCCAGCAGTTGCTGCAGCAGCCACGGTGGGCATACCCAGTCCCATTCCCCTTGCAGCAGTTGGGTCTGCTGCGGCCAGTGGTTCAATGTGGCGCGCATCAGGGTATAAGCATTGAAGTAATGGTTGCAGGCATAGTGGTTTTCAATCCGGGCGCTGCCGGGACCACTTGCCAGACGCTCGCCGGGTTCAGGATGCCAGGGAAAGGCCAGAATGCGCTCCCAACGCCCCCAAGCGGCCGTCAGCTGCCGTGTCGGCCATTGCAGGGCGCTGGCATAGGCTGCCAGCACTGCATTCTCAGTGTCACCGGGCACGGTGTCACACCAACGCTGATAATCCACCGGAAAACGCTTGGCGGCGCCGCTGCTACCGTAAAGCCAGCTGCGCCCTGCCGCCGAGGGCACAAAAACCCCCCAGTAACATTGGGCCAGTATCCGCTGTGGACAAAGCCCGCCATAAATCAGCCCCAATGTGGCGCCAAAAGAGCCGCCTGCCACGCACCAGCGCTCCAGCCCCAGCCAATGGCGCAAGCGTTCGATATCCGTCAGCAACGCCAGTACGTCATTATGGCGAAGGCCGCCGGCCGGATGGGACTGACCGGCGCCGCGCTGATCCAGCAACAGCACCCTGAATTTTTGCAAATCAAACAGCTGCAAATCACTGACATGGCAACCGCTGCCGGGGCCACCATGCAAAAACAGCACGGGGATCCCCGCCGGATTACCGTATTGGGCCAAATGCAGCACATGGCCATCGCCCACATCCAGCCACTGCTGGGACAGGGCGTCAACGGTGCTGGGCTGAGGCTTCATCTGCGGTATCATGCTCATCTGTTCCCTGCGGCAGGCCCGCCAGATATTCTGGCAAGGATGCGGTAATCTCCGCCCCCAGCAACACAATCATCCATGACAGATACACCCATAAAAATAAAATGGGTACGGTGGCCAATGCCCCGTATATGGCCTCATAGCTGGGGAAGTTGGTCACGTAAAACGCAAATCCCTTTTTGCCGGCTTCAAACAGCAAGGCAGCCACCACCGCCCCCAACAATGCATGTAACAGATGCACTTTCTGATTGGGCACCACGGTGTAAAGCAGCAAAAAGGTGGCCACCGAGAACAAAAACGGCAATTGCCCCACAAAAAAAGCGCCCACGCCATAGGTATCGGCTTCATTGAATATTTTCAGCGAGACCACATAAGAGGTGGCGGCAAGACTGGCGCCAATTAAAATCGGCCCAAGCGTCAAAAACATCCAGTACATGGAAAACGACAGCACCAGCGGCCGTTTGCTGCGGTTTCCCCAGATGTAGTTCAGCGCCTTGTCGATGGCGGAAATCAGCAGCAGAGCCACCACCATCAGTGCGCCAATCCCGATGGCCGTGCCCTTGGAGGCGTTACCCACAAACTGGTTGATGTAAACCTGCACCGTATCGCCTGCGGCCGGCAGGAAATTCTGATACACAAAGTTTTCAATTTCCTGGCGAATGCCCTTAAACACCGGAAATGCCGACAGCATGGACATGGTCACCGCCACCATGGGCACCAGCGACAACAGGGTGACGTAAGCCAGATGCCCGGCACGAATGTTAATCTGATCATTTAGCACCCGGCTTTTCACATGCAGGATGTAACACCAGATACTGCGGCTAATGGCCAACAGCCGTTGTAAATTCAATTGAGATTTCATGGGAATCATGATTGCCGGATGACTTATGCTGATATCTTCGTACAATAACAAACAGATTACAAAATACCGATACCCTCTGAGACAAAAAGCGCCCGGTTTCAGGGCGAAAACTAAGGAGAATTCACATGGCACAACAAGGTTCTGCCGGTAACGTCATTGCTGCGCTGGCAAGTGTCTTTTTCCCAGGATTGGGGCAACTTATTCAAGGGCGCGTGCTTGCAGCCTTGCTGTTTTTCGTTATTGTGGTGGTGGGCTACGCCCTCTGGTGGCTTATCATTCCGCCGGTGATTGGCGCCATCGTCCACTTGTGGTGCATCATTGATGCCGCCAGATTTCGTTGTTAAAAAAAGGAACAATCAATGAAGATGTTATTCACCAGCAGTGTGATATGCCTGTCGCTGATATTGGGCGGCTGTCAGACCGCTTACTACGGAGCCATGGAAAAAATAGGCTACCACAAGCGCGATATCATGGTGGACCGGGTCAAGGATGCCCAAGAGTCGCAACAGGATGCGCAGCAGCAATTCAGCTCGGCATTGCAGGAAATGCAGCACTTGCTGCAGCATGATGGCGGCGATCTTGAGCAAGCCTACAATAAGGCCAAGGATGAATATGAAGCCGCCCAGTCAGCGGCGGATCAGGTCAGTGAGCGCATTGACAAGGTGGAAAGCGTGGCAGACGCCCTGTTTGATGAATGGCAGGATGAAATTGGCCAGATAAGCAAGGCAAGCCTGCGCCAACAGAGCCAGAACAAGCTGAAGCAAACCCAGCGCTCCTACCAGCAGATGCTGAAAAGCATGCGCCGGGCAGAAAGCAAAATGCCGCCGGTGCTCACCGCCATGAAAGACAACATGCTCTACCTTAAGCATAATCTCAATGCGCAAACCATTGCCGCCATTAAGGGCGAATTCACCAGTTTGCAAACCGACATTTCATCCCTGATTAAAGAGATGAACCGCTCCATTGATGAATCCAACAAGTTCATCGCCCATATGGAACCCTAACCCCGCGCATACTCGGGAGGCAGGCTTCAGTCTGCCTCTTGTGCCGAGATGTTTTCCTGCCGTTGCCGCTTTTTTTCCATGTACATGGCCCTGTCAGCCACATGCAACAACTCTTCGATGGTGTGGGCATCCGCCGGATAACAGGCATAGCCCAGACTCAAATCCACCGGCAAGGCAATACCACGCCAGATGAAGGCGGGGGCGCACACCTGCTCCTGAATTTTCGCTTTCATGGCCACAATGCCAGCTTTGTCGGTGATCCGCGGCAAAATCAGCAAGAATTCATCACCGCCGATACGGGCCACCATGTCGCTGCCACGCAAGGTGCGCTCCAGCCTGGCCGCCACTTCTATCAGCAAGGCATCGCCGGCCATATGGCCATAGGTGTCATTAATCAGCTTGAAGTGGTCCAGGTCGATACTCACAATGCAAAAATGCGAACCGTGTTTTTGCAGTTTCTCCAGCAGCAACATGGCCCGGCGCCGGTTGTGGCTTTTGGTCAGCACATCCTCGTAAGAGTAACGATGGGCATTGCGGTACGCGTTCAGCAGCTGCATGAAGGCCATGAACACCGCCGCCGACAGGGCATACCCCAGCAGGCGCACCACGTTTGCATGCCACCAGTTGGACAACTGCTGACCAGGCTGCATCCGTATGCCCAGTTGCCAACTGCCGCCCAACAGGTTAACGGTTTCGGTGCGCAGCGGCTTGGCAAAAACCCAAGGGTCGCCATAAAACACCGCCCCCTTGGCGCCCTGCCCGTCAACACCGCGCATGGCCAGTGCCACATCGGTTGGAAACGAGTTGCTGCCGGCATCCAGCAACAGCTGCGGCCAGTCCAGCACCATGCTGCAAAATCCCCAATAGTCGCGGTTGTTTGGCGGATCGACAAAAATGGGGATCCGCACGATGATGGCTTCGCCGCCCTGCACCAGGGTTAACGGCCCGGCCACCACCGCCGCTTGCAGCTCCCGGGCCAATTGTACTGACCGTTGCTGTTGCGGCAGTTTTTGAAAATCCAGCCCCAAGGCTTTTTCATTGCCCTTGAGCGGATAGACAAAACGGATGACATCATCTGGCGCCACGGTAATGTTGCGGACATGGCGGGCTTTATGGCGAATATTGATGGCCAGGGTGCGCCATTGCTCGGGGGTGGAGTGGGGCCTGACGGCAATATAGGATGCCAAGGCATTTACCTGAAAAATCTCAGACATCACTGACGCTTCCAGCCGATAGCGCATCAGTGCCAACTGACGGGACAGATCATCGGCCCGGTCTTCTGCCATGTCATGGCTATAGCTGCGCTGCTGATATTCCACAACCTCATAGGTGGCCGCAAAATACAGCAATGCCAGAAAACCCCAAATGACGTTACGTTTGACTCTCCAGTAATTCCGCATCCATACCCCACAGTGTTGTTAATATGGTTCCAGCAAGCCACGGAATATTGCCAGGCGGCTGCACGCTGACAGGCATTTTTATGGTTTATTTTAGCTGTTCATTGAGCAAATCACCGTGTGAGCAAGTACACGATTTTACCTTAAGCCACTGAAATTATTAGATCTGACGCACAAAATGCGCAGGGGTAATAAAACTATTTTAGTGCGATGTTTTCACAATACACATCCATTGCCATCAACCGATGTGGGAAATCCCATGACAATTACCGAATCCGTTACCTTGATGTTGGCGCTGCTCTATGGTGCCAGTCAGTTGTGGTGGGCGGGGAAACGCTACGGTGCCATCGTGGCCGTAATCTCATTGTTTGCGGCGCTGATTATCAGTGCCAGTCCGGTATTACTGGTTGCCACATTGCTGGCGGTCATGCTGTTAGCCTTGTTGCAGTGGCGCCAACCGGAGCTGGCCAAAGGCAATGTGCGCATCAATCAGTTACGCTCAGGCTGTCAGCATCTTATCGCACTGGCATTACTCATCGTCGCCGTGCAATACACCATGAACACCTTGATGCTGAAAGCCGGTATGGAACCCTGGGTCAGCCGCCCCAATGTGGTGGATGCCTTTTTACCCATTGCCGGAGCCATTGAAATCAAGGGCATTGCCGCACTGGGATTATGGGATCAAACCCATCCTGCCGCAGCGGTGATGCTGGCGGTGGTACTGCTGACCGGCATTCTCTGCAAGCGGGCCTTTTGCGGCTGGGCCTGTCCTATCGGGCTGGCAGGGGAACACTTGTATCAGCTGCGCAAACGGCTGATAAAAGAGGAGCTGATGCCCCCCCGCTGGCTCGACTGGCCACTGCGGATGCTGAAATACCTGTTACTGGCCGCCTTTGTGTATCTGGTGGCAGGCATGCCGGCCATGGGCATTCCCGGATATTTGCAGGGCAATTACCATAAGATTGCCGATGTTAAGATGGCGCTGTTTTTCCTCACGCCGGGGCTTATCACCTTATGCTGCTTTGCCCTTATCCTGATCATCGCTGCCTGGCGACGGCAGGGGTTTTGCCGGTATTTATGCCCCTATGGGGCGATTTTGGGGCTGCTGAGTTTCCTCAGTCCCCTCAAAATCCGCCGAAATCATGAAGCCTGTCTGCTAAGCCAAGGGCTCAAGTGCGACAAATGCACCCGTGCTTGTCCGTCCAATATCATTGTGCATACCAAAACCACTGTGCTGAGCGATGAGTGCCAGGCCTGCATGCGCTGCGTAGCCGCTTGCCCCAAAAAAGCGGCGCTGGGGCTGAGCTTACCTGGAAACCGCCATGTCAGCGCCCGGACATTGATGCTGACCGTGCTGGTGATTATGTTCTTCCTGCCCATGCTTGCCTGGTTATTGGGCTATTGGGAGAGCCAAACCCCCGAGGCCATGCGCATGCAACTGCTGCAGATGATAAACCACGTGGGTCATTAACCCGGCTGGCGCAGGTGGTGCCTTGCCCCTGCGCCCTGCCCACCCCAGGCATCGGGCTGTGTTGCCGACGATGCCCTTTCACCCCATTCCCTGACGCCATTGGCCGCCCTTAAATAACGGCCGCCAATAACAGCGCCAATAACGGTTCACCACCACGAGACATTACCAGCCATCTGCAGGCTTGAAAAATCCCCGCCACCAAACCATTAGATTTATTGCATATAAAGAAAATCCCTATATACTTGGCCTATGCTATAAAAATAAACGCCACACCCCAACGCGAAGGAATCGGCCAGGTGTTGCTGTAATTTACTTTTTTTTTGGTGATCCTACTCATGCATGACATATCAGAACCCGTTGCCCACATCAGCCACGGCTCCCGCCTGCAATACTTTCCCATCTCCTTTTTCGCCATGATTATGGGGCTAAGCGGCTTCAGTATTGCTTGGCGCGCGGCCGGCACCGATTTAATTCCGCAAATGTCCGCCATTTTGGGGGGCATTGCCAGCGTGCTGATGGCGCTGGTCACCCTGTTATATGCCATCAAGGCGCTACGCTATCCGTCGGCACTCAAGGAAGAGTTTCAGCATCCTGTCAGACTGAATTTTTTCCCGGCATTTTCCATCAGCCTGATGCTGCTGTCGGTGGTATGGCACGACTATCCCTCATTGTGCCAATGGTTGTGGTTAACCGGGGTAACGCTGCATGTGGTGCTCACCCTGTATGTGATGGGCAGCTGGATCCATCACACCCATTACACATTGGCACACGCCAATCCCAGCTGGTTCATTCCGGTGGTGGGCAACATTATTGCACCCATTTCCGGTACTGCCCTGGGGTACGGAGAGCTGAGCTGGTTTTTGTTCAGTATCGGCATTGTGTTTTGGCTGATTCTGCTCACCATTGTGCTGTACCGGCTGTTTTTCCATGATCCGCTGCCGCTGCGCTTAACCCCCATGCTGTTCATCCTGCTGGCGCCGCCGTCTGTGGGCTTTATCTCTTACACCGCGCTTGCGGGTGGCTTGGATAATTTTGGCCGGGTACTTTATTACATTGCGCTGTTTCTGGGGATGCTGCTGGCGTCCAATATCCTGCGCTTTATCAAGGTGCCGTTTTTCCTGTCCTGCTGGGCCTATTCCTTCCCGTTGGCCGCGCTGACCATTGCCACCGCCAAAATGGGCAAACTGCTGCCCGGCAGTATTTTTTACGGGTTGTCCCAGATGCTGTTGATACTGCTGTCGGTGATTATCCTGTGGCTGGCGGTCAAAACGTTGCGGGCGGTGATGGCAGGCAAAATCTGCAAGCCGGAATAAGCGTGATGCGAGGATTCCGCCAAGGATTGCAACAATCGCACAGATAAAAAAATCCCCCGAAAACGGGGGATTTTTTATGGAACGTTACCGTGCGAGCAACACTTAGCCCTGACGATGAGCGCGTTTGCGATCCATCTCGGTCAGGTACTTTTTGCGCAGACGGATGCTCTTTGGCGTTACTTCCACCAGTTCGTCATCATCGATGAATTCCAGTGCCTGTTCCAGCGTCATGATGATGGGAGGAGTCAGCGTCTGGGCTTCATCAGTACCAGAAGCACGTACGTTGGTCAGCTGCTTGCCTTTAAGGCAGTTCACGGTCAGGTCGTTGGAGCGGCTGTGAATACCCACGATTTGGCCTTCATAAATCTCAGCGGCATGGCCGATGAACAAACGACCCCGTTCCTGCAGATAGAACAGTGAGTATGTCAGGGCCTTACCGGTGGCGTTGGAGATCAACACCCCGTTGGCACGCTGACCAATATCACCCTCTTTGAGCGGGCCGTAGTGGTCAAAGGTGTGGTACAGCAACCCGGTGCCTGAAGTGGACGTCATAAAGTCGGTCTGGAAACCGATAAGACCACGGCTGGGGATCATGAAATCAATGCGCACACGGCCTTTGCCGTCTGGCTGCATGTCTTTCATGTCCGCTTTGCGAACGCCCAGTTTTTCAATCACGCCGCCCTGATGCTGTTCTTCCACATCAACAGTCAGCTGTTCATAGGGTTCACATTTCACGCCGTCAATTTCTTTGACGATAACTTCTGGACGGGATACCGCCAGCTCATACCCTTCACGGCGCATGTTTTCAATCAGGATGGACAGGTGCAATTCACCGCGACCAGAGACCTTGAAGCGGTCCGGGCTTTCGGTTTCTTCTACACGCAAGGCCACGTTATGCACCAATTCGGTCTGCAGACGTTCCAGGATGTTACGGGAAGTCACAAACTTACCTTCTTTACCGGCAAACGGAGAGGTGTTTACCTGGAAGGTCATGGTCATGGTTGGCTCATCCACTGTCAGTGCGGGCAGTGCTTCCACATTGCCTACGGCACAAACGGTGTCGGAAATTTTCAGCTCACCCAGGCCGGTAATGGCCACGATGTCGCCGGCGTCGGCTTCGGCCACTTCGTTACGATCCAGCCCCAGGTAACCCAGTACCTGACCCACTTTACCGTTACGGGTTTTACCGTCAGCGCCAACTACGGTTACCTGCTGGTTGGTTTTCACGCTGCCGCGCTTGATGCGGCCCACGCCAATCACCCCAACATAAGAGCTGTAGTCCAGCTGGGAAATCTGCATCTGGAACGGACCTTCGTCATCGGCATCCGGCGCGGATACCTTGTCAACGATGGTCTGGAACAACGGAGTCATGTCATCACTGTGGGCATCTGGGTCCAAAGTGGCAAAACCATTGAGTGCAGAGGTGTAAACAATGGGGAAGTCCAGCTGTTCATCAGTGGCGCCCAGGTTGACAAACAGGTCGAATACCTGATCGATTACCCAGTCAGGGCGGGCACCCGGACGGTCGATTTTGTTGATGACCACAATGGGTTTCAGACCTTGGGCAAACGCTTTTTTGGTCACGAAACGGGTTTGAGGCATGGGGCCGTCAACCGCATCCACCAGCAGCAATACCGAGTCCACCATAGACAGTACACGTTCTACTTCACCACCGAAGTCGGCGTGCCCGGGGGTATCCACGATATTGATGCGATAATCCTGCCAACGAATCGCGGTATTTTTCGCCAAAATGGTGATACCACGTTCTTTTTCCAGATCGTTGGAGTCCATTACACGCTCAACCGCTTCGCCGCGGGACGCTAATGTGCCAGATTGAGACAGCAGTTTGTCCACCAGGGTGGTTTTGCCATGGTCCACATGCGCGATGATCGCGATGTTTCTTAATTTATTGAGTTCACTCGACATTTTACTTGTGACGCCTTTGTTTGCATCGGGGACAGCATTGCCAGCGGGCAAAGATTTTGTCGCCGCCGGATACGTTAATTCTTGCGGAAAGGCGGCGATTATACACTGAGCTATGTTTCATTGATATTAATTTATACAATATCCCGCCGGGAAATTCGGATGGCTAACGCCGCCGGATAACCGCACCATAGCCTTTAGCATGCCATGTCACCAACTTGGGGCGCTGCCGCTGCACCATAATAATATGGGCATGACGCTGATGACCCCGTTGCAAGGGATGGCAGCGCATCGCCGCGCCATCATGGTGCCAAGCGTTCGTTTTAATGAAAAGCGATTTTCATTCTCGACATGGTTGCCTTTCTGCTTTATCTAGGATCATTTCAAAAACATCATGTTACGTGTCAATTGGCCGCTGTTTTAAGGTTTTCACAACAATACGATAACGGTTGCTTTACCCGTAATCGAGCTCTAACCTAGTAGTGCAGGTAACAGTGTAAGACGCCATCTTTCCGGGAATTTCAGATCTGCGCAGGAGAGTTGCGGCACAGGAGTGCACCAAGATATGGCAACAACGCACCAAAAAAGTGCATTCTTAACTGTTTTATTTGCCCCATATTCGAACATACCCTTTTATTTCAATATGTTAAAAATCTGGCATAACTCTCGCTTAGGTTATTTCAATTATAGGCAGAGCCCGGCGCAGAGCTTATACATCGTTGACAAAGGGAATAAAACCACACCCTATCCGGAGGCTTGAGAATGTCATCAGTTGAATCCGTTTTAACCCAGCTCGAAGAGTTGGAAGTAAAGTTTGTTGATTTGCGTTTTGTAGATACCAAAGGCAAAGAACAGCACGTGTCTGTACCTGCCCATCAGGTAGACGCTGACTTTTTTGAAGATGGTAAGATGTTTGACGGTTCTTCCATTGCCGGCTGGAAAGGCATTAACGAATCCGACATGGTGCTGATGCCAGATCCAACAACGTTTGTGCTGGACCCATTCACTGAAGAAACCACCGCCATCATCCGCTGTGACATTCTGGAACCTGCCACCATGCAGGGTTATGACCGCGACCCGCGCTCCATTGCCAAAAGAGCCGAAGATTACCTGAAGGCTACCGGTATTGCCGACACCGTATTGATTGGCCCGGAACCTGAATTCTTCGTGTTTGACGACGTGCGTTTTGGCGCAGACATGTCTGGCAACTTCTACAAGATTGGTGCCAAGGAAGCTGCCTGGAGCTCAAAAGACGAATTTGAAGACGGCAACACCGGTCACCGTCCCATGGTAAAAGGCGGTTATTTCCCAGTGCCTCCAGTGGATTCTTCACAGGACTGGCGTAGTGCTACCTGTCTGGTACTGGAAGAGATGGGTCAGGTGGTTGAAGCTCACCACCACGAAGTGGCCACTGCCGGCCAGAATGAAATCGCCACCCGTTTTAACACCCTGACTGCCAAGGCGGATGAAATCCTCACCTTGAAGTATGTGGTACACAACATGGCACACGCCTACGGCAAAACCGCTACCTTCATGCCAAAACCCATCATGGGCGATAACGGTAGCGGCATGCATGTGCATCAGTCACTGTCCAAAGACGGGGTTAACCTGTTTGCAGGTGACAAATATGCCGGCCTGTCTGAAACCTGCCTGTACTATATTGGCGGTATCATCAAGCACGCCCGTGCCCTGAACGCCTTCACCAACCCAAGTACCAACTCTTACAAGCGTTTGGTGCCTCATTTCGAAGCCCCTGTCATGCTGGCTTACTCAGCCCGTAACCGTAGTGCTTCCATCCGTATTCCGGTAGTGCCATCACCAAAGGCTCGCCGTATCGAAACCCGCTTCCCTGACCCGATGGCCAACCCATACCTGGCCTTTGCGGCACTGATGATGGCAGGTCTTGACGGTATCCAGAACAAAATCCACCCTGGCGATGCCATGGACAAGGATTTGTACGACCTGCCTGCAGAAGAAGCCCTGGCCATTCCAACTGTGGCCGAGTCTCTGGATGTGGCGCTGGAAGCGCTGGATGGGGACCGTGAGTTCCTTACCAAAGGCGGTGTATTTACCGATGACTTTATCGATTCATACATTGCACTGAAAACCACTGAGTCTGAAAAAGTGAACCGCACCACTCACCCTGTGGAATTTGAGCTGTACTACAGCCTGTAAGTATTGCCCTGCAATCAACCCGATGAGTCAAGCCATCGGAGTATAATAATAAAGCCCCGGGTATATCCCGGGGCACTCATTTTATCCCCATGCCGATTGGTGCATGTCCTGCGGCGCTTTTGGCCCGCTGCCTATCCCATAAAAAATATCTGGTTTTTACCCTGAAATCCCCCGGCAGAATGGATTAAAATAGCCACTCGTTATTCCATCCCGCTTATTCACTTCTGATGTTGTCAAAATTAGTCAAACTGGTGCTGCACTGGTTACCGGATCGTTCCGAGCTGCCTGAAGGGTTGCGTATCGGCCTGCCCATGATGGCCGGCTTGCTGCTGTTTTCCGCAGTGGGGGATACTGCCAGTGGGGTCAATGCGCTGATCTGTGCCTGGCTGGTGGGCGTACAAGGGCGAAATCTTGCCTATCCCAAGCGCCTGACCATGCTCAGCTTGTCGGCACTGCTGTGTTGTATCAGTGCCGGCTTGGCCATGTTCCACCTCATCCAGCCACTGTTGGGGATAGCCATCCTCATGCTGATAGGACTGTTGTATGGCCTGTGTTCCAACCAGCGCAAATACATCCAGCTATTAACCTACAATGCCGGTTTTTCCCTTATCTGTGCCATTCACCTGCTGGAAACCGACACTCCGTGGCTGATGGTGCTGCTGTCCACCACCTTTGGCAGCTGGAGTGCCATGCTCAGTGCGGTGATTGCCGGGCCTTGGCTATCCATCCGCCAGGGGCAGCAGCTTCTGGCCAAAGTCACCCAGCCGTTCGTGAACTGGTGCGCCATTGTGGGGCATTCAGATGCAGCCAATGTGGGCAAGCGACTGGCCTTGCGCGAACAGCTGGACGATGCCATCGCAGTGCTGGCGCACTGGTTACAGGAAATGCCCGATACCGCCGCGGTCACTCGCATTGCCAGCAGTTTGCGCACACATATGCTCTTGATTGAAGCCATGGAAGAGATTGGCCGCATACGCCAGCATGAAACCTCCACCGCCAATGCCGCCAGCCTGCAGCACTATCTGCACCGGTTTGCCACCGGCTTTGATGACTTTTTAACGAAAAATGCGCCCTTGCCTACCCTGCCACAGGGCACCGGACAGCACCCAACGCTGGTGATCATTGAGCAACAAATCCAGCAAGCCCTGCAAAAGAGCAATCCGTTACCGGAAAACTGGCGGGCCACACTGAAACTCATCTGGCCCTCCGATGCAGACAGCATCCGCACCCAGTGGCGCAAGGCCTTGCAAAAAGGGTCCCGGGAGTGGCACCACGGCCTGCGGATCCTGTTCACCCTGTTATGCTGTCAGCTGGTGGTGGCGCTGTTGCCGTTTCAACAGGGGTACTGGGTCACGCTGACCGCTTTTATCGTGCTGATGACCGCTCCGCTGGGACAATTGCAACTGCGCATCTGGGGGCGGTTTTACGGCACCTTGCTGGGTTCGATACTGGCGCTGGGGTTGGTGTGGTACCTGGGCAGCGGTGCCTGGCTGCTGCCTGCCACCTGCCTTACCCTGTTTCTGGCGTTTGCCACCTACTATAAAGCCCGTTATGAAATCCATGTGTTCTGGCTGACGGTCATGATGGTGTTCGCCATTACCCTGTTGCTGCCCGCCGAACCCTACATCGCATTTTACCGGGCGCTGGACACCCTGACCGGGGTGGTACTGGCGGTGCTGGCCATGTACCTGTTCATTCCCAGCTGGACCCGCCGCTGGCTGGATAACTATGTATGCCATTTTGTCACGCTGGAACAACAATGGCTGCAAAGCATTGCTGATGGCGAAACCGGCAGTGCCCTGCGTTGGCAAGCCCATGCCGCCCTGCGCCAGCTCAGCATGGAAGTGAGCTACATGAAGCTGGAACCCAACACCTCCGCCCGTGAGCTGCAGGATTGGCAAAGCTTTTTATGGCTGGGGCTGACACTGCACTGCACCCTGGTGGTGCTGGCACGCCAGGGACAACAGCCCCAGTTGCTGAGTGCCAGCCAGCAGCTGGCCGCCTGGCCGATGCTGTTCCGCCAACGGCTGCAACCCCAATGGTCAGAACTGCCCCATACCCTGACCATCAGCGATGAAGTGCATCAATGGTTGGCGCAAGACATCACCCAGCTATATTCCTGGCTGCATTGGCAACGGCCTTTCCAGCTTACGCCATAGCAAGGTTATCCCCCCCTGAAAACCGTGGCGCTTTCCACGGTTTTTTGCTGGGCAAGCCCCAGGTAACAGGCTAGGCTTAACAGAATAATAACCAATCACAGGAACAGGTTATGCGCGGTTTGCTGATAATGTTGTGTCTATTATCCATGGCGGTACAGGCCACGGTATACAAATGGGTGGATAAGGACGGCAACGTCCATTACAGCGACCAGCCCCACACCAACGCCCAACAGGTGCAGCTTGGCAGTAATACGGACAACCAACTGTCCATGGCGCCCGTGCCATCCATCCCGGCAGCCACAACAACATCCACGGAAAACAAGCCCCGGTATCAGGTGAGCATTATCTCCCCGGAGCATGAACAAACCATTCGCGACAATGCCGGCGACTTTACCGTTAGCGGCACGGTGCAGCCATCGCTGGCCTCGGGACATTACCTGCAGCTTTACATTGATGGCGTTGCCACCACCGATGCCCAGCACTCCACCGTTTTTGCATTGAACAACATTGACAGGGGTGAACACCGGCTGCAGTTAAAGGTGGTTCAGCAAAACGGCAAAATCCTTGCATCCAGCTCAGAGATTACTATTTTTTTGCACCAAGCCGGGTTGATTAAACCCGCATTTCCTGCGCCAGGGGTTAAAAACAGAAAAGGATAACTGTTATAATTCATATAGTTATTTATTCTTTTTTAATCACATTGACACGCGGCTGCCACTTGCGGCTAGCACCAGAATGGCGCACTATTATGGTGCAAGCGAGCGGGGAATATGCCGATGGACACCAATTTACTGCTCAATCATCTACTGACAGCGGTACTCGTTATCGACGAAAAACTGCAGCCCACCTATGTCAACGCGGCAGCGGAGCAACTACTGGGGCTGTCAGCGCATAAACTGCAAGAGCAGCCACTCACCGAAAACCTGCACAGTCTGGGCATCGATCCCAAGGTGCTGAAAAACGCCATTGCGGCGCAGCAGGGGCTGACGGTAAACACCGCCCAGCTGATGGTACTGGATGGACAACACCATACCGTGGATTTAACGCTGGTGCCCATGGAGCATGAGCCAACGCAGCCGCTGTGCAGCCTGCTGGAGCTGCGGCAAGTGGACCAACAACGGCGCATCCACCAACAGTTGAGCCTGGATGCCCAACAACAGGCCGCACAGTTTTTAGTGCGAAATCTGGCTCATGAAATCAAAAATCCACTGGGCGGATTGCGCGGCGCTGCGCAGCTGTTGTCCCGAGAGCTGAATGACGCACACCTGCAGGAATTCACCACGCTGATCATCGAACAGGCGGATCGCCTGCGTAACCTGGTAGACCGCCTGCTGGGACCGCAAAGGCCGTCCCAGCATCAGGTACTGAACATCCACATGGTGATCCAGAAAGTGCTGAACCTGATAAGCGTGACACTTCCGCCCCACATTCGCCTACGCCAGGATTATGACCCTTCCATTCCCGATTTGCCGATGGATGAAGACCAGCTGCAACAGGCCATTTTGAACGTTGTGCAAAATGCCATTCAGGCACTGGAGCAGCAGGAAAGCGGCGAAATCATGATCCGTACCCGCACGGCCCACCAGGTGACCATTGGCACCCAGCGCCACAAACTGGCATTGCAATTATCCATTATTGATAACGGCCCGGGCATTGCCCCGGCTCTGGTGGACACCCTGTTTTATCCCATGGTCACTGGCCGCAAGGACGGCAGTGGTCTGGGGTTGTCCATCGCCCATAACATTGCCCGGTTACATGGCGGCCGCATCGACTGTAACTCCGCCCCGGGACACACCGAATTTACCCTGACCCTGCCCATTAACCTGGATCAGGACAACTGATTGCCAAAGAGAGTACATTATGAGCGAACAAGTATGGATCCTTGACGACGACAGCTCCATTCGCTGGGTACTGGAACGGGCGCTGAGCGGCGCCAAAATCAGCTGTGCCAGTTTTGCCGCCGCCGAATCCCTGTGGGAAGCGCTGCAAATCGCCCAACCCCGGGTGATTGTGTCGGATATCCGCATGCCGGGCACCGACGGCTTAACCTTGCTCGAACGCATCAACGTGCATTATCCGCACATTCCGGTCATTATCATGACCGCCCATTCAGACTTGGACAGCGCGGTCAGTGCCTATCAGGCAGGCGCCTTTGAATACCTGCCAAAACCCTTTGATATTGACGAAGCCATTACACTGGTGGAGCGTGCCATCACCCACGCTACCGAACATTCGCCGATTGCCGCCGAACCCCAACTGAAAACGCCGGAAATCATTGGCGAAGCCCCTGCCATGCAGGAGGTATTCCGGGCCATTGGCCGCTTGTCCCGCTCTTCCATCAGCGTACTCATCAATGGCCAGTCCGGCACCGGCAAAGAGCTGGTGGCGGGTGCCCTGCATAAACACAGCCCCCGCCGGGAACAGCCCTTTATCGCCCTTAACATGGCGGCAATCCCGAAAGAGCTGATTGAATCCGAACTGTTCGGCCATGAAAAAGGCGCCTTTACCGGCGCCGCCAATGTACGCCAGGGGCGCTTTGAGCAGGCCAACGGCGGCACGTTGTTTCTGGATGAAATCGGCGATATGCCGCTGGATGTGCAAACCCGCCTGCTGCGGGTACTGGCCGATGGCCAGTTTTACCGGGTTGGCGGCCATTTGCCGGTGCGGGTTGATGTGCGAATTATTGCCGCCACCCATCAGGATCTGGAATCCCTAGTGCAAAAAGGCCAGTTCCGGGAAGATCTGTTTCACCGCCTCAACGTGATCCGCATCCATCTGCCACCCCTGTCACAGCGGCGGGAAGACATCCCCCAGTTGGCACGTTATTTCCTGAGTCAGGCCGCCAAAGAGATTGGCGTAGAAGCCAAGCTGCTGACCAAGGAAACTGCCGGCAAATTGCAGCAATTGCCCTGGCCCGGCAATGTAAGGCAGCTGGAAAACACCTGCCGCTGGCTGACGGTAATGGCATCCGGGCAAGAAATCCTGCCACAGGATCTCCCCCATGAGCTGTTCAAGGAGCCCAGCCAACTGAGCGCCACCAATGGTGGCTCCCAAGACTGGCAAAGCGCGTTGCGTTTATGGCTGGATCAACGGCTGTCACAGGGTGAAAATGACCTGCTGACCGAAATACAGCCGGCGTTTGAACGCATTCTGCTGGAAACCGCACTGGCGCATACCCAAGGCCACAAACAGGAAGCGGCCAAGCGTCTCGGATGGGGGCGCAACACGTTGACCCGAAAACTAAAAGAGCTCTCAATGGATTAATGCCAGGCCAAAGGTGCAGCATGCCCCAAGGATACGTTTACCCTGGGGGCATGCACGTCCCGTTAAAGGCCATACACTAACGGGCTTCCACCACGTCATCAGGGTCCTGATGAATAATCACTTCAGCGCTGGGAAACGCCTGCAAGATGCGGTTTTCCGCATCCACGGCAATATCATGGGCTTCGTGCAAAAGCAGATGGCCGTCAAGTTCCAGATGCAACTGAATGAATACGGTCTGCCCCGACTGGCGGGTGCGCAAATCGTGAATGCCCTGCACCCGCGGGTCCTGGCAGGCAATATGGGTAATCTGCCGCCGGGTTTCTTCATCCAGCTCCCTATCCAGTAGTGCCTGTATGGAGCGATAACCCAAGCCCCAGGACTGATGACCGATATAAAGGGCAATCAAAGAGGCAAACAGGCCGTCAGCCCACCACCAGCCATACTGGGCCAGCACCAAGGCCAACAAAACAGCAGCATTTAAAAACAGATCGGATTTGTAATGCAGGGAGTCCGCTTCCACCACGGAGCTAGATGTGGCTGCCAAGGCTTTTTTCTGCAGCAGCACCAGGGCCAGTGTCAGCACAATGGCGATAATCGAAACCACAATGCCCACGGTGGCACTATGCATGGGCTCAGGGCTAATCAAGCGGCCACCGCCGTGGAGCAGCAGTAAAAAGGCACTGCCCATGATAAATGCTGCCTGTGCCAGTGATGCCAGGTGTTCTGCCTTGCCGTGACCATAGCGATGGTCATGATCAGCGGGCACCAGGGCATAACGAATGGCGACAAAGTTCACCACAGACGCCATCACGTCAGCCACGGAGTCGGTCACTGAGGCCAGCATACTGGCAGAGCCGGACCATAACCACGCCACCAGCTTAATGATAATCAGCGTGGTGGCGGTGGCAATTGCCGCACGGCTTGCCAGTTTTACCCAAAATGCATAATGGGAACTCGATGTCATCTCATAGGCTCAATAGATCCGGTTCATTGCGCCTATGCTAACAGAGTTTAATAATCTTGGGGTGCATTCCACATGGGCATTTTTTGCAACTGGGCTTTGAATTTGGCTTTTTGATCATCCGTCAGCAACTGATAAATCTCATTGTGTAATTTCATCCGCTGCAACTGATGCTGCATCCGCAATTGCTGGCGCTGTTCAATGAGTTGCTTGGCTTTGGCTTCATCAAACTTGGCCGCGGTCATCAGAGCCTGCATCTCTTGGCGACGCTCGCTGCGCTGGGCCATGCGGCTTTCACGCTGGGCAGCAAATAACTTCTGCATGGCAGTTTCCTGCTCGGCCGTCAGATCAAGCTGGTGCAGAGCCATCAATCCCATGCCGCGGTGTGCCATGCCCATGCCATGGTAGCCGCCCTGCATGCCATGATAACCGCCTTGCATTTTCATCCCCTTACCCGGTCCCATACGCTGACCGCACGGCCGCTGCCCCTGATGGGGACACTGGCAGGCGGGTTGCGCCGCAGGTGCTGTAGCATTATCACTGGTAGCGGCCATGGCGCCAGTGGCCCACAGGCCAGACACTGTTGCCATCATTAACATGCCTGTTTTCAGATGTTTAACCATTATGCTCATCCTCGGTTGTTGTAAACAGATAGCGAAATAGACCCGTTTATTTTATAACCTGCATTGTAATAGTGCTGCACTGGCGGGTAAATCACTGTAAATTCAGTACTGATAAACAAAAAGCAGTATATTTACATATACTTACATTGGATAACTACAATTGACGCATAAGTGGGTATACTGCTGGACTATCTAGAAGAACCCGATAACTGCAGGAAATTACAATGAGCCGAATTTTGTTGATAGATGACGATTTGGCACTGGCAGAACTGCTGGGGCAACTGCTGGAGCTGGAAGGGTTTGAACTGACCATGGCCTACGATGGCCAAAGTGGGCTGAATCTGGCACTGGCAGAGGATTTCGACATCATCCTGCTGGATGTGATGCTGCCAAAACTCAGCGGATTTGCCGTACTGCAGCAACTTCGTACCCAAAAACAGACGCCGGTACTGATGCTGACCGCCAAAGGTGACGAGATTGATCGGGTCATTGGCCTGGAGCGCGGCGCCGACGACTACCTGCCAAAACCCTTTAATGACCGGGAACTGGTGGCCAGAATCCGCGCCATTATCCGCCGCGCCAACACGCCCCCGCAGGATAGGCAACACGGCGAGCTGCTGTTGGGAGACATCCGGCTCGACCCCACCCGTCAGGAAGCATACTGCAACGAGCAGCTGTTAATCCTCACCGGCACCGAATTCGGCTTACTGCTGGCGCTGGTGCAACAGGCAGGCGACTTAATCAGTAAGGATGAACTCAGCGAGAAAGTGCTGGGCAAGAAGCTCATGCCCTTTGATCGCAGCATTGACATGCACCTGTCCAATTTGCGCAAAAAACTGCCCGCGCGACCGGATGGCCGCCCCCGGGTGAAAACCATTCGTGGCAAAGGTTATATCTGGATTGCCTGATGTCAGCCTTTTTCATTCCTAACCGGCTTTTCATCAAACTGTTACTGGGCTTTTGGCTGTGCAGCAGTTTAATCATTCTGGCCGTGGGCAGCCTGCCCTTACTGCAACAAAACCGTGAAGCGGGCGCCATACCGCCCCACATCATGGGCACATTGCAGCGGACCATAAAAAGACTGCAGCGCCATCCGCAACGGCTGCAACAGCTGCTGGCCACACCGGAGGCTGAACTGAGCACCGCCCCCGCATCAGGGGCAGCGCTCCAGCCACTGCCGCCGGTTAATGCCCCCATGTCTCCCAATGGCGGTAATGGCTGGCTAAACAACAAACACCGCCGCAGCATGGACGGGCAGCCTTTCCACCTGTTTTTGTTTGATGACCACGGCAGGTTGCTTCACAGCCCGCAAATTCCGCCCATTGTGCGTAAAAACCTGTTGCTTATCTCTACGAGTGATCATGAACAGCCCCGCACGTTTATCTTTCGGGATGAGATGTTTTTCGGCCCCTTGTCTTTTAACGTGGCCGAGCAGCATTACCGGTTATATGGCGGCATTCCCGGACCGCACCGGGTGCCCTGGTTCTTCTTTTTCATTGAGCACAAGCTGCTCACGCTGTCGCTGGCCATTTTACTGTCTGGCATTTTGTGTGCCCTGCTGGCATGGCATTTGGGCAAACCGCTGCGCTCCCTTAAATACAGTGCCCACGCCCTGGCCCATGGCGACTTGAGTAACCGGGTGGATAATGCCACCGCCAAACGCCATGATGAAATCGGCGAGCTGGCCATTGCGTTCAACAGCATGGCCGACGCCATTGAAAATACCGTCAATAGCCAGCAACGGCTGATAAGCGACATCTCCCATGAATTACGCACCCCCCTGACCCGGCTGCAATTGGCACTGGCGCTGGCCCGTAAAAAAGGGCTGGCTGGGGAAGAAGCCGAACGTATTGCCTACGAAGCCGATCAGCTGGAAAAAATGATTGCGGAGTTACTGGCGCTGTCACGGGCCAAACTCAAAATCCAGGAAGACAAGGTCTGTATGGGACTGGCCGAATCCTTAAGCCAAGTACTGGATGATGCGGAATTTGAAGCGGCCCAGCGCCATAAAAACATCCTGATTGAGATCCCCGAAGAGCTGGAGCTATGCCATTACCCGCGTTCACTTTCCCGGGCCATTGAAAACCTGCTGCGCAATGCCATCCGCTACAGCCACATGGACATTACGATAAGTGCCCGTCAGGTCAAACAGCAGGTATTAATCACCATTACCGATGATGGCCCAGGCATTGAGGAGCAAGAGCTGCAGGCGATTTTCAAACCCTTTTACCGTCCACAGTCCGCCCGTGACCGGGAAAGCGGCGGCTGGGGACTGGGGCTGGCCATCACCCAGGCGGCCATCAACGCTCATCACGGCACCATTAACGCCTCCAACCGCAAGGCAGGCGGGCTGGAAATTATGATCACCTTGCCCATCGCATAAACGCCCGCTTATGGCTGGATGCGGGATTTGTTCTTATAATGGCAGGCATTTTTCTGCTGTTTTTAAGCGAACATCATGTTTCATATTGCCCTTTACGAACCGGAAATTGCCCCCAATACCG
Source organism: Shewanella mytili (assembly GCF_046765975.1). Taxonomy (NCBI): domain Bacteria; kingdom Pseudomonadati; phylum Pseudomonadota; class Gammaproteobacteria; order Alteromonadales; family Shewanellaceae; genus Shewanella; species Shewanella mytili. The sequence continues at coordinate 59,302 of NZ_JBKOUD010000009.1, forward strand.
GAAACATCATCCGTCTTTGCGCCAACAACGGCAGCCAACTGCACCTGATTGAACCGCTGGGCTTTGATCTGGAAGAGAAAAAATTGCGCCGTGCCGGCCTCGATTACCGGGACTTGACCTCAGTGCAACGTTATCCCGATGTCACGGCCTTTTTGCAAGCCATGGCCGGCAAACGCATTTTTGCCTGCACCACCAAAGGCAGCCGCCCCCACTCCGATGCCCGTTACCAGCCAGGAGACGTGCTGTTATTCGGCCCGGAAACTCGGGGGCTGCCCATGTCAATCATTGAGTCATTGCCTGCTGAGCAACGCATCCGCATTCCGATGATGAGCAGTTGCCGCAGCCTGAACCTGTCCAATGCGGTGGCCATCATCAGTTATGAAGCCTGGCGCCAACAAGATTACGGCGGCATGCGTTAAGTGACTTCTTTCGCCAGACGGATTTTGATAGGGTAGAAATCACCGGGCTACCTGTTCAGGAACTGGCCGCATGAACAAACTGAAAAGCCGTATTCATACCCGACACAAACTCAATTTTTCCGGTGATTACAGCTGCGAAACCGTGGCATTTTTCAGCGAAGAGATTCTGGTGCTGCGGTTGTGGGATCAACAGACCCGCCAGCCACTGTTGCAATTTCGCCGGGTTGCCGACCTGCAACTGTTATTGTCTCTGCCACTGGCCGAATATGACGGCAGCCAGCTATTCTGCCGCTGGAGTGGCGGGCTGGCACTGCTGGGGAAATCCGGCTTGTGGTTCTGGCCGGAAATAAGCACGCAAGAAGCCGATTTTTACCCCCTGCATAACAGCGAAGTATGGCAACAACAGCTGCAGGGACAGCAGTATCAGTTCACGCCCCTGCAGATGGTGGCGCTGGATGATCAACAACTGTTGCTGCGCATGAGCGGCGCCAATAATCGTCATGGCAGGGCCATTTCCTGGTTGTTCATCAATGAAGATGGCGATTGCCATATCGTCAATCGTTTCAAGGAACTGGATGATGCCGCCATTGCCGCCTTGCCATCTTTCACCCCCCCGCCCGTGTTGACCGCGCTGGCAGTGAATGATGGCACCATCTGGGGCTTGTGCAGCCCTGCAACAGACGGGACTGCCAGCACCGATGGCCAACTGCTGGTGCCTTACCGTTATCAACTGCCCGACAATTTGCTCAGCTCCCTGTCGCAGCTTTTGGGCGCCGGCCAAAAACGGGAACTGCTACTGCAATCCAACCTACGGCAATTAGCCACCGGCAACGCCGTTTTCAGTGAAAACAACGCCTGTGTGTGGCTGCGCCCCAAAGGCAAAAAAAGCCTGGAGTGCCACCATCTCAACAGCGGTGAATGCCTGCATCGAATCAGCCTGACCCCGGCGCAGAATCTTGGCGACATCAATCTGCGCCAGGCACACCTTCACTTCTGGGATCAGCGCTGGTTTCTGGTACACAACAGCACCCAGCTTCATTTGTGTGAGGTCTTGCCAGCCACCAACTAACGGCAGGGCATGCACATGAAAAAACCGCCATGATGACATGACGGTTTTTTCAGCGAGGGCTTATCAGGTTACAGATGCATCAATGGCCAAAACCGACGGCGTTAATCTCAACCTGCTGCACCTGGCCATATTTGGCGGCAATGGGCGCAATGTTGGCCGCGTTGCCAATCAGTACCAATTGCAAGGCATCTTTCGGGAAATAGCGATTGATCAGCCGTTGGGTATCGGCCACGGTCAGGCTGTCCACCCGCTGCTGGAAGGCATTGATATAAGACGCATCAAAACCGTAAAGGTACATGTCGGCCAACAATCCCGCCAGACTGCCATTGGTTTCGTAACGGGGCGGGAACTGCCCTTTCACATAGGCTTTGGCGGATGCCAGGGTGGCTTCATCAATGCCTTTGTTCCACAGTCGCTGATAGGTGCTCAGGGCCAAATCAATCGCTTGCTCCGTAGAGGACTGCTTGGTAAAGGTGCTGATTTGGAACACGCCGCCATCGCGATAACTGACAAAGGATGAGCGGGCGCCATAGGTCAACCCGGAGTTTACCCGCAGTTCATCATTGAGCCATGAGGTAAAGCGGCCGCCGAGAATGGTATTGACCACTGACAGCCCCACATAATCCGGATTATTGCGGGCCACACCCAAGCCACCAATCATGAACGTGGTTTCAATGGCATCCGGCTTATCCACCAGCAACACCCGGGTTTTATCCAGCACCGGCAGGGCGTGCCGCACTTGGGCGGGCACGGTGGCAGTAGCCTGCCAGGAAGCAAACAATTGCTGCAATTTGGCTTTCATCTGCGCCGGGTCAAAGTCTCCGACGACACTGATGGCCATGTTGCCTGGCTGATAATACTGCTGATGAAAGGCTTTCACGTCCGCCAGGGATAATTTTTCCAGCGAAGCCCTGTCGCCGGAAGTGGCATTGCCGTATGGGTGCTGACCAAAAATCATTTTATTGAAGTAGCGGCCAATCACGGATTTGGGGCTCTCTTTGGCCTGTTCCAGCTCCGCCATGGTGCGCTGGCGCAATTTGGCGTATTCCTGCGGGGCAAACCGGGGGTGCTGCAACACATCAGCCACCAACCCCAGCATGGTGTCGGCATCTTTTGCCATAAAATCAGCGCTGACATAACTGCCTTCCCGACCACCGGCGCTGCTCAAACTGGCGCCGAGAAAATCCACTTTTTGTTCCAGTTGCTGCTTGCTGTGAGCGCCGGCACCCAACAGCAGTGAGTCTGCGGTCATGCTGGCAATGCCGCCAATGCTGTCATTCACGCTGCCGGCTTTTATCACCGCATTCACCGTGATTAAAGGCACCTCTGTTTGGGGCATCAGCAGCAGGGTCAGGCCGTTATCCAGGGTAAGGGTTTCATAGGCGGGCAGCACAAATTGACCGGTATCCTGGCTCACGTTAACGGCAGTGACCTTATGTTGGGTATCGGGTGTGACGGTGCTCTGACATCCCATCAGCATGGCGCTGGCCAACAGGAGTGTCAGGGGCGTTTTCATAAAACATGATTTCATTGATCGGCCTCCTCTTGCGCGGCTAATACACCTACTGTGCGGTTGGCTCGCTGCAGGTAGCTGCTGGCAACCCGCTGGATATCTTCCAGGGTCACCTTGTTATATGCCGCCGGGGCATCAAACAGTTTCTGGTAACTGCCAAAAAACAACTCATAGGTGCCGATGGTGTTGGCTTTGCCATTGATGGTTTCCATGCTGCGGTAGAAATCCATCAGTTTGATGTTTTTGGCTTTGTCCAACTCTTGCTGGGTCACGCCATTACGGGCAATGCTGTTGATTTGGGCAAGCAGCGCCTGCTCCAGACGGCTGGCCGACACCTCCGGCGCCGCTATTGCCATGATGTACAACAGGTTGGGGTCAAACGCCATGGGCATGTAAGCCTCGGCGCCCAATGCCAGCTGTTTGTCCACCAGGCCACGGTACAGCCGCGAGCTGTTACCGTCGCTGAGAATGGATGTCAGCAAGTCCAGCGCGTAATAATCCTCTGCCCGGGTAGCAGGCACATGGTAAGCCAACATGATGTTGGGAGTGCTGACAGAGGCTTTTTTCACAAAAATGCGCCGCTCGCCCTGTTGCTGCGGCTCTACGGTTTTCACCGTTTCTGGCGGTTGCTGTGCCGGGATGGGAGCAAAATATTGCTGGGCCAGGCGTTTGACTTCCGCCAGTGTCACCGCACCGGTAATCACCACTACGGCATTATTGGGTGCATAGTAGGTTTTGTGGTAATCCACCAAATCCTGTTGTGTCCAGGCAGCAATATCCGACTCATGGCCAATCACCGGCCAGCTGTAAGGATGGGCCAAAAAGGCCACGCCCTTTACCGGTCCCTGCAATGCCCGCCAGTTGGAGTTTTCCAGCCCGGTGGTGCGCTCAGAAGCCACCACGCCACGCTCGCTGGCCACCATTTTGGGATTGATGTCCAGATTGGCAATCCTGTCCGCTTCCAGCTTGAAGATGGTTTCCAAGGCATTGGATGGGAACCAGTCGGTATAAACTGTTACGTTTTCAGTGGTATACGCATTATTGGCACCACCAGCGGCTTCCATGGTGCGGTCAAACATTTTCGGGCCGTACAGTTTGGCGCCATTGAACATCATGTGTTCAAAGAAATGGGAAATACCGGTGATCCCGGGGCGCTCGTTGCGCGAGCCCACTTTCCAGAACAGGTACATGTTGGCATTGGGGATGGACGGGTCCTCCAGTACCATAATTTTCATGCCGTTATCCAGCGTAAACTGCTGAATGTCCTCGGCGGTGGTTGCCTGTGTCGTGACGGCGCTGAAAAGCCCCACAAACAGCAGCAAAGCGGTCAATTGACGCTTCATGATGTACTCCTGAGGTAAAGATTGCCGTTATCTTGTGGTCTGCCAAAGCCAATGGCAAGTTTACGGCCAATAACATTGGCCGACATTTTGTAAAAAAGCGTGTAAATATGCCGGGATTTATGGCTGGTGTTGCTTGTGCTTGATGATTTTCATTTTTGGCGCATCCATCTTGCGGGTTTTGGCAGCGGCATCTTTAGCCTCCTGTAAATAAGGCGCCTCTCTTTGGTGCCGCTCGGCAAACTGTTGCCGCGCTTTTTGTGTTTCCAAATGTTCCCAGCCCGCAGCTTGTGACGTGGCCAAAATCCGCTGTTCCCGTGCCGCGTTGCCCGCTGCGGCATCCCGGGCCTTTTGCAGCTCCAGCCTTTGGGTTTGCCGGGCGATTTTATCCGCCTGCAGCGTGATGTTTTTCCCTGTCTGACTGGGCTCAGCCGCCAGCAGTTGGCTGCATGACAACCCCAATAACAGCCCCATGGTGCACCTCATCATCCTTTATGACTCCCGTAAAAACTTTGCATCTGTCAATCATAGTCACACATTTGTCCGGATAAATCGTTGATAATATTTTTTTACAACAAATCAAAATATTGGTTGAGGAATAACACCAAACTGTTTATTTTTTGCTACCCAGAAAATAGACAGCAAATATTTTGGATGTCCCGGCATGCCGGGATTGCGGCGGAGCAGTGCGGATGATTGAGTGGACAAATAAATTGGCGCAGTTGCAAGTGGAGCCTGCATTGCTGCCGCAGCTACATTGCTGGCAACAGCAGCCCCACGGTACGCCGCTGGCGCTGTTTCGCAATGGGGTGATCATCTCAGCCAACAAAGCCGCGCTGGATTATTTTGCCTGCCTGAAAACCGAAATCATCAACTCCAATTTATATGACTTCGCCCCCCGCTTGCAGCTCAACGGCCAAAGCAGCATTGAGCAGGCCAAGCGCTTATTTGAAGCCGCCGGGGAAAAACCCCAGGTGCAGGAATGGCTGCACCTGAACCGGGAAGGCAAAGAGCTGCCCACTCGCCTGTTACTGTATCCTGTCACCTTGCATAACGAATCCATGGTGTTGGTGCGCTTTCAACACCTTGACCGGCGCCAGCAGCCCCGTCTTCAGCGTAATGATGAGTTTGCCTCCATTCCCCGGGCGGTGTTGTCCGGCATTCTGGAAGAAAGCGCCGAAGCGGTGGTTATCAGCGATGCCCACCACAGCATTTTGGCGGTGAACAAGGCACTGTGCCGCTTGTCGGGTTACAGCTCGGCCCAACTGCTCCACCGCTCATTATCCGTGTTGCAGGTAAATGACGACATCCACCAACAGGAATGCGATACCGCCCTGAAAGAGCGGGATTTCTGGCAGGGGGAGATATTCAAGCGCAAGGCTGATGGCAGCCAGTTTCCCGCCTGGCAAAGCAGCCGCCGGCTGATGGCGGACGGCAAATCCTACATGGTGACCATTTTCAGCGACATCAGCGATCGCAAACAGCTGGAAAACCGCCTCACCGAGCAAGCCATGTATGACGTGCTCACCGGTTTGCCCAATCGCCGCCACATGAAAAAAATGCTTAACGATGCCATGGCATACAACCACAAGCATGCAAACGGTGAGCGGCTGGGCGCGTTGATGTTTCTCGACCTTAACGGCTTCAAGCATGTGAATGACTGCTTCGGGCACTCCATGGGTGACCGGATTTTGCAGTTGGTCTCGGCCCGGCTGGAAGCGGGCTGCATTGAAATTGCCGGCATTGCCCGCATGGGGGGCGATGAGTTCACCCTTATTCTCACCGGCTGCAAAAGCCGCGAGGAGATACGCCACTTTGCCGAGCAGATTGCCCATTTGTTTGACATGCCCTTTGAGCTGGAAGGGCAAAAGTTCTATCTCAGCACCAGTATTGGCATCAGCCTGTTCAGCGATGACAGCATCAGCTCATCCCAGCTGCTGAGCCAAGCTGATACCGCGATGTACTGCGCCAAACACAGCGCCAATCACATCATGTTTTACGACAAGGGCATGAGTGATGCGGCGGAGCACCGGTTAAAGCTGTTGAACGATTTACGCCATGCCATGAATCTGGGCCAGTTCAGCATCTATTACCAACCCATTGTGCGCCTCAAAGACAACCAGCTGCTGGGGGCAGAAGCCTTGTTGCGCTGGCAGAAGACCCCCCATGAATTATTGGAAGCCGCCGATTTTTTACCCCTGCTGGAAGAAACCGGGCTGATTGTCAGCATTGGCAACTGGGTAGTGGAACAAGCCTGCCGCCAAGCGGCCATGTGGCGTCAGTCGGATTACCCTGACTTTACCATTGCGGTCAATGTATCGCCCATGCAGCTGGAACATCTGGACTTTGTGGAGCAGGTATCCCAAGCGCTGCAGAATGCCAAGCTGCCACCCCAGGCACTGGCGCTGGAAATCACCGAATCGGCCCTGCAGCATTATCCCAAGCAAGCCTGGCAAACCCTGGAGCAACTGCATGCACTGGGCTTAAAGGTCACCATTGACGGTTTTGGTGCCGGTTTTTCATCATTGAGCCGCTTGGGGAAAATGCCCATCGATTCACTGAAAATCGACCGGGAGTTTGCCAGACACCTGGAAAGCCCTCAAGGGCGCAAACTCTATTACGCCATCGTGCAGCTCACCCAGGCACTGGAGTTGTCTTACGTGGTGGAAGGCATTGAAACCGAACAGCAAAAAAACACCCTGCAACATATGGGGGAGGGGCTGGCTCAGGGATTTTTATTCGGTTATCCGCTGCATCCCCAGCAATTTGCCCTGGCCCATTTCCACCGGCATATGGGCTCTGGAGCCATCAAGGCGTAAGATTGCAGGCTAGGATGGGCTGTCGGCCAATAACGCTTTTGCCCGTTGCAGTGAACGCCGCTCCTCTTTGTCCTGAGTCAGCGGCAACACCCGCTCAACCTGCTCAGCCAGCGACTGCCACAAAGGGGCTATCACCTGCCGCTCCTGCTCGTTTGCCCGGCGTTTGGCCAGGGTTAACCATGCGGCAGCTTCCACCACGTCAATGCGGCCAAGGCACCCATCCGTCAGCGCAATGGCCAGCTCAATCATGGCCGGCACACTGTGACCGTAGCGGATCACCTGGCGCAGATAGCTTTCGGCCTGTGACATGTCATGACCAAACTGCGATTCCTGATCCAGCATGTGCCGTGCCCGTGCCAGCATGGCATCGAGCTGTCCCTGTTCGGCGGCTTCTGCCAGCCACTGTTCACTAGCGGCCGGATCCTGCTCGCAGCCTTCCCCCCGGGCCAGCATCAGCGACAAATGATACTGGGCATGGGGATAACCGCTCTGCGCGGCCTGCTTGATGTGCATGAACGCCGAGGACAAATCGCCCTGTTGATAGTAAAGCACCCCCAGATTGGCCATGGCTTCACTATGCTCCTTGGCGGCAGCCGCGCTCAAATACTGCTGCGCCAAAGCCGCATTGCAGCTGATGTCGCCACTCCCCACCAGGTAGAAGTACCCCAGCAGCGCCATGGCATCCACCACATTGGCTTGTGCCGCTTGGGCAATCAGCTGCTGCCCTTTTGCCACATCGGCTTCACCCTGGTAGCCATGCAGCAGTGCCACGCCATGTTCAAACAGGGCTCGTGGATCCGCTGCCGCCGCTTGGGCAAACCAGTAGGCCGCCTTTTGCAGATGGTGCTGAGCCTGCTGCGGCAGGGGGTCATCGTCTGGAGTCAACGCCTGCTCCTGCTGACGCGCCATCAATGCCCGGCTCTTGAATGACATGCCCAAAAGATATTGAGCCTCGGCGTCATCCTGCATCACCGCGCGAAAACACAGCTCATGGCCGCTGAGCGCATCAAACTCCTCAAACCTGTAAGCCGGTGCCGCTTGCTGCAGCAGTTGGGGATAGAGCCGCTCCACCAGTTTCAGCACATCGCGAATGGCCTTGCGGGCCAATTGCTGCAACTGGGCGGGCTGCAGGTGGTATTTTTCCGGATGGGCGCCACGGTTGCCATCGGCACGCAAGCGGTGCAATGCCCGGGTAACGCGCACATCTGTCAGGCGCAACCGGTTAAGTTGCTCAATGCGGTTATAAAGGTTGGGGCTGTCAAACGTGACGGCGGCAGGTGCCGCCAAAAGTTCGGTCAGTTGGTGGGCAAAGCTGCGCACATGCAGCAACGATTGAGTGGGAACATCCGCCACATAGCGTTTGGCGTTACGGTATTCGGTTGCCAGCGGCGCAGAGATGCCAGCCACAAACTCAATATCGTTCACACGCTCTCCTGTTATTGGGGCGACTGGCGGGAAACCCGGTACAAGCGGAACAGGGCCACATTCACATACAGGCTGATAAAGCCGGTAAAGCTTTCCACCAGCAACCGCAATGCCATGGGGGCGTGTTCAACGGTCATGGACACCATGGCGCCCAGCAACATCAACGGGAAATACAGCAATAACACCAGCAGGGTTTTACCGGTAATGTTCTGACTGAAGACAAAACTGGCCTTGATGGCCTGTAATGGTGACAACCGCTCAACCACCACCATAAAGTTCACGTAGGACAAGCGGGCAAACAGATACAGGCTGATCCCCAATCCAATAACCCCCAGCGGCCCCAGTGCCGATAACATCACCACCGGCGCCGCAATGGCCATGCCGGAAAACACCCCGGCCACCATCAGCCACGGCAAAAAAGGCAAACTGTTTTGCAGCACGGCAAACACCCCGGGCTGGTAGCCCTCGGTACGCAGCTCCATGAACAGCGTCAGCGATGCAATCAGCAAGGAAAACACCAAAAACAGCAGCAGGGTAGCCACAATGTGCGGCACGCCTATTTGCGGTGATTCAGGGTCCATTGCCGCAAATTCACTGCCCAGCCATAGCTGGATACCCACCTGCAACAATAACAGGGGCAATGTGAGCGCCGCCAGTTGTAGCGCATGATTGCGGAAAAAATAGAAAGCTTCGGAGAGGATGGCAGACAAAGACATGCAGCGTTCCCAACAGCAGAAATGATAAGTGATTCAACCAGTGGCTAGGATACCGAAAATCCGCAGCCGATGCATAGCATAAATGCTGCCGGTTGCGCCGCCGCCCGCGGAAATACCGTGCATCCCCTAGCACAATACGCTTAAAATACAAGGTTATTGCCTATCTGACCAAGGAATGATCTATGAAAATCCCCGTTGTTGCCACCCTCGCCGCCCTGTTACTGGCCCTCCCGGCCCATGCCGGCCTGCTGGACGGTCTCAAATCCCAAGTGCAACAAGCCACAACGGCGCCCACCACAACCACCAGCAATCCCCAAAGTGCGGATTTGGTGGGCAGTGTCATGTCACAGCTGAACCTTAGCCAGACTCAGGCTGAAGGCGGTTTGGGCAGTTTACTGAATCTGGCCAAAACCAATCTGCAACCTGGCCAGTTTTCACACATTGCCGACAGCATTCCCAATGTGGGTAACCTGCTATCGGCGGCACCAAGTGCCGGAAGCGACTCTGGTCTTGGCAACCTGCTATCCAAAGCCGGCAACCTCAGCGACACGCTGCAAGGCAGCGCCATGGTATATGATGCCTTTAACAAACTGGGGATTTCCAAGGAGCTGATAGCCCCCATGGCGGAGATTTTGAAAAACTACCTGTCACAATCAGCAGATAACAACACCGCCTCATTATTAACCCAGGGACTGGGTGCACTGCTGTAATCCACCTGGCTTTATCATTGACCCGGCTCCTGGGCCATCGCTGACTCGGGAGCTCGTGCCCCAATGCATGCAAGCGCGCATTTTAGGAACTTCGCTGCCGTTGCCGATTCTAATCTTTTATCCCATGTTGTCAGGACAAAAAGCATGATAGCCAAGCTAAAGCAGTTTCTAAATACCTTGCAGGAGAGTGCCGACCCCCAGCAACAGGCGCACAACCTGAATTTGGCTGCCGCCTGTATGCTGCTGGAAGTAGTGTATGCCGACGAAAACCTGGATGAAGCCGAAGCCGGCCTCTTGCCCCAGTTGCTGGCGCAAAATCTGGATATCGGCGCCGACGATGCCGAGGCATTAATCCGTCAGGCTAAGAGGGATCATCACAACGCCACGTCGCTGTTCCAGTTCACGTCCCTCATCAACGACAATTTCTCACTGGCGCAAAAGCAGCAACTGGTGCTGTCCATGTGGCGTCTGGCTTACGCCGATGGCAAGCTGTGCCGCTATGAAGATCAGATTATCCGTCGCTGTGCCGATTTGTTGTATCTGAAGCACTCAGAACTCATTCAGCTGCGCAATCGCGCCATTGAAAGCACGGCGCATACGCCCAAATAGCCCGCTCGCTCAATGAGCGGTGGTTTCCTTGTTGCCAGCCAGCATGCTGTCGCCTTGCCGACCTGCCATGCGCCGCCGCAATTTTAATTGCAGCCACAGCAGCGGCAGCAACACCAGCATCAGCAAAATGGCATAAATCATGGCGTGTCCAAGGGCCATGCCCAACACCAGGCAAATGGCGCTGCTAAGCCAGGCCCAGAGCCGGTAACGCGGCCCCAACAGGCGCACGGCTGCCAGCATGGACAGCAGGTAAATCACCACAAACACGCCATTGGCCCAGGAGATCAGCTGATCAAGCTGGGTATTAGTGCAAAAATTCACCACCATGACCACGGCCATCAATGACAGGATCAATACCAACGCCCGCACTGGCACCTGATACTGGTTACGGGGCGCAAACCAGCGCGGGGTGATCCCCTGTTCACTGAAACTGCTCAGCAACCGGGCCACACTGGCGGTGTAGACATTGGTTGTGGATAACCCGCCGGCTATCCCCAAAATGCCAATGACTTGCACCCCATGGCCCCCCAACAAGCGGTCAAAAGCATCAATCATGGCCAATGGCGCATCGGAACAGACCAGCAACAGCAACCAGGTGCAGGCCAGGTAAATGAACCCCACCAGCACGGTGCCAATCATCATGGCCGGCATGAAATCCTTGCGGGGATCCCGAAAATCCGCCGCCAGATGGGTCATCGCCTCAACCCCGAGGAAACTCCAAAATGCCAAACCCATAGCCTGCAAGACGCTACGCATTTCAACAGGAGCCTGGGGTTGCTGATACTGGGCCATATGGCTGATGCCGCTGCCAAACATCAACACCACCACGGTGACAATGCACAAGGTCAGCGCAAATTGCGATTTGGCCGAGACCTGGATCCCATGCAGGTTAAGCCCCAACAGCAGCACCAGTACCGCTAATTCGCATCCCAGCAAGGCCCAGCCCGATACCGGCACCAGTGCCTGGAAAAACTGGAAAGTCATCATAATTGCGGCGGGTGCGCCAATGGGCACAATCAACAAAAAACTCAGCCCCACCGCTCGGCCCAACACCCGGCCAAACGCCTGGGAAACAAAAAAAGCCGGCCCGGCGGCGTGGGGGAAATGGGCGCCGAGCTGGGCAAACACCACGGTGATGGGAATGATGGCCAGCGTCAGCAGTGCCCATGCCAATAAGGCGCCATGCCCCGCCATACTGACGGTCATTTGCGGTAAAATAAAAACACCGGTACCCAGCAAAGTGGTGGCCATCAGCCCTGCGCCTTGCCAGCGTCCTATAGTTCCAGAAGTGGGATTCATTTGATAAATTAAACACCTGTTAGCATAGTAGCAGTATAGCCTGTCCATTACGGGCAATCTGCACCAATTGACATGCTTAATGGCACATTCGCCGACGAAATGACGGAATGCAACCCAGTTGAACAGGATGATACACCATGGATAAGTTTGATCAGGCAATTATCAGCGCATTGCGGCAAAATGCCCGCAAAAGTGTGTCCACCATTGCCCAGGAAGTGAGCCTATCCCGCAGCGCCGTATCGGAACGCCTGAAGAAGCTGGAGCAAAGCGGCGTTATCCGCGGCTATCAGGTACTACTGAGCGAATCGCAAAAAGATGGCGTGAGCGCCTATTTTGAAATCCAGCATCAATGCCGTAACTGCGCCGAGATTGTGCATCTGTTTCAGGCGGTACCGGAAGTGGTCACCTGCCACGGCATTTCCGGCGAGATGGATTTGCTGGTATACGTCAAAACCCCCTCCATGCGGCGTTTACACGAAATCAGGGAGATGATTGACGCCCACCCGGCCATCAGCAAAATCAAAACCCACGTGGTAATGAGCGAATGGATTAACAATCTGCAGGCGTAATCCCGTCCCGGGCAACAGGCAATAAAAAGCCACCTGCGTGCTCAAACAGGTGGCAAAACCCGTGGAGGTTCGGGTAATGTGTGGATAAAGAGCAAAGTGGCGTCCTGCCCAATGACTTCCCTGTTGTTACGGCATATCTGCCATAAAACGTGAACGAAGCTCTTTACCTTATTGGTTGTTATTAAGCTCGCACATATATCCTTTAAGCAATGGTCATCTGGCCGGCGTACAAGATGAAATGACGCAACAAGATAACCCCAATCAAGCTACAGGAGGCGGTGCCTGCCACATAGGCAAAACGGCGTTTGGCAGTGGCGGTCATGAACAGGTTCATCGCCAACGGCACAGACAAGCCAATCAGCAAAATGCCGACCCAGAACACCATGCCCCAGAAACCGAATCCCACCGCGTTGGCAGCAGCCACTTTCGCCTGACCACCGGTCAGTACCAAACCGATAAAGAAAGTGAAGATGGCGACCATTTCCACCAGGATCAACGGGATCTCGATTTTATGGATAAGCTTCACTTCCCGGCCGTCCGGATTTCCCTTGAGCAGCACGCCACCCAGCAAGGAGGCCGCCGCACCGGAAGACAGTGCCGACAACAGGAACAGAATGGGCAATACCGGGTTTTTCAGCATCGGATAACCCGGCAGGGCTGATAACAGGAAGCCGGTATAAGCCCCCAAGGCCAGCGCCAAGATCACCAGCAGTCCGGTAATGGTGGGTTCGTTTTTGCCCAACAGCTCACTGATTTTCAGTACCCATGGGAAACGTACCCGGCACCATTCGTCAATCACCGGCCGGAATACCAAGGCAATCCACATGAACATGAAGACCATGTAAATGCACAGGATGATAACCCCGACGGACATGACAGAACTCAGGTTGTAAAACACCAGGATTTTCCAGAAATGCAGCGGTTTGGTCAGGTCGATAACCAAAATCCCCAACCCGGCCATCACCGTAATCGGCGCAACCAGACAAGCGGCCTGCACAAAGCCTGACTTGTAGGCTTCTCCCCGCAAGGTGATGTTTTTCAGCAATACGGCAAAGAACATTGCCCCGCCGGAAACCCCGGCAAAAAACAGATAAAACGCAATTGGCCAATGCCAAACCAGATGTTCAAAATGGAAAGGGCTCATAAGGTTATCCCTCCCTGCTTAGCCTGAATACGGAACAACTTGGGATGAGTTCCCAAATCTTTCTTGTTGCGGTACACCGGATTCTCTTCCAGCACCTTCACGATTTCTGAATTCGGATCATTCAGATCGCCAAATACCAGTGCTTTGGTGGGACACGCTTCCACGCAGGCAGGTTGTTTCCCCTGTTTCAACTGAGTCTCACGACAAAAATCGCACTTGTCAGCCGCCTTGGTCACCGGGTTGATGAAGCGGATCTGGTACGGACAGGCGGCAATACAATACTGGCAGCCCACGCACTTCCAGGAATCCACAGTGACAATGCCGGTTTCCTTGTCTTTGTACGCCGCCCCGGTAGGGCACACATACACGCAAGGCGCATTTTCACATTGCTCGCAGGATTTGCGGGAAAAGTGGTAATACTGGTTCGGATATTCGCCAAACGGGCCGGTGCGAATAATTTCCAGTCGCGCCACGCCTTCAGGCACTTGATTCACTTTACGGCAGTTATCAGAACACGCATTACAACCAATGCACTTGGATTCATCGTGCAGCATGGCGTATTTCACCGCGCCTTTTTTCGGCTCGTCGCCCACCACGTCACCATTGGTCAGAACATACAGTGAAACACCGGCGATAACGGCACCACTGCCCTGTAAAAATTGTCTTTTTGACTTATCCATTATGCCCCCCTACTTGCCATGACACTGGCGGCATAGCTGACTATGCTCAGTGCCAACCGCTTTGGTCATCGGATCTTCAGCCGGGTGTAATTTATGACAAGCGGCACAGCTGACCTTGTTTGCATGAACAGTGTGTGTCCATTCACCTGCCGCCAGTTTTTCAGGACGGTGGCATCTGAGACAGGTCTTGTTCTGATCTTTAGGGGCGATTGCTGCATCCGGAGCAAATACCCGGATGTTGTTGGGTTTGCGGGGATGATTCCCCTTTTCACCATGACAGGTTGCACATTTGAAATGTTTGCTGTCCTGTCCGTGAACACCATGCATCGTGCCGTTACGCTTGTGGCACTTTACACAGGGGTCACTGTTGATTTTCAGAGTGGTAGAGGTTTCTGCATTGGCGGTGCCGGCAAAGCCGTAACCTAACAGGCATACCAATGAGGCCACACTGAGCACTGTGCGCCAAGTATTCCTGAACATAGTTTTGTTACCTGATTATTAGATTGTTATTTTTAAGAGGGTGGTGACAACCAAAGTCCTGAGTTGTCACCAACACCGACGGCTGATGACTTAGGCAGCTAACGCCTGCATCAGATGCTGCTTATCCATAGGGCAGTCACGCTTCATATCAATCAGCCGAATATTGAGTTTTTGAAGCAGTGGTTTAATTTCTGCGTTGGATTTGTCACTAAAGTCAGAAATAACCATTTTTATTTCTGATGAGTTCTGGTCTACAAGCACATAATCCAGATACCCGTGAAGTTCTGTATCGCCTGCTCCTGCCTCAACCACAGACTCCAGTGGAACATGACTGCAAATTTCATATTCACCTTTAGTCAGACTCTTCAGAGACTTGAGAAAGCCCAGGCTTTCGTTATCGAACAGACGTTGTTTAATTCGTGTATGCATTGGTGCTGCAGTTTCTGACTTAAAAAACTTAATACAAGTCATCACAAATGTAACTGCGATGAAAGGAACTGCAATAAACAACACAAAATAAATAAACGCATAACTGAGATAGACAGATGCGGTACCCATATTAACCTCCAACTATCATGTTTGTATTTATAGTAGCGATATCTCGCAATTAAATTATTGGAGAAAAATGCAACAACATACGTGATCATCATCACAGCGGATGTATCCGGCTTGTTAGCAAAACCCAAAATTAAGAAGCTAATTTAATTGCTGTTTTTGGGAAATGTATAATGAGAAATGCGTTTATCACAAAGCAGATATGTAAATATTAAAAAATGAAAAAAGCATTAACCGAAAAGTGAAAAATTATTAAAATAAATATAAAAGCAGAATTAAAAAAACACCTTTAATAAAGTCTAATTAAAATACATTTTTAAATGTGACATGAGACAGGTTTTAGATTTTCTATTTTTCGAAATTTTTATTAACCTTAATTGCAATAGAAATTTCCGCAAAAAGGAGTAGCGGCAATGAAGCACATTGATTTCGAAAAGCTCGACATGCTGAGCCTGATGATAATTGTTGGGCTGTGCGAAAATAAATCTGCGACGCATGTCTCAAAAATTCTCAATGTCCCCCAGTCAAAAATAAGCCGCTGCCTAAGGAATGTGAGAACCATTTTTGGTAACGAACTCTTTTACCGGAAAAAATATGGGTTGATCCCCAATGAATATGCCAAAAGGATCTATCCCATTGCCAAAGAGATTGTTGATCACGCCCATAACTTTAATAATCTGGCCAATGTACAGGAAAACAGTGAGCGCTGGTTTGAAGTAGCCGTGCCCGGGCTGGTGACCTATCTGTACCCCAAGGCGCTGATGCAGTCCATCCGCCATGAAGACAAGCAGTTCCACCTGAATATCGTGCCGTGGAACAACAGTACCTTGCAAAGCATCATCGACGGCGAAATCACCATGGGGGTTTGCTGTGGCAATCATCATGACGCCCTGAAACTGATTGGCAACGACCATGAAATCGAATCCCTGAAACATCTGAACAACATCTTCCTGCTGTGCAGCAACAAGCACCCCCTGCTTCAGCAGGAGATCACCCTGGAGTCGATAGCCAAATATCCTTTCGTCAAAACGGATCTGGGCTGCAATCCCCACGCCACCTGCCCCTTTGAAGACTGGTGCCATCGCAATGAAATTTCGCTGGATGTGGAGATCAGCATCAGCAGTGTGTCGTCCCTGTTCAACTATCTGGAAGAAAGCCAGGCAGTAAGCCTGGTGCCCTATCAGTCAGTGTACGATTTGCTGACCGACATCCCGACGCTACACGGGTGCAAACTGGCGGAATCCGAAGCCATGCGCATGTTCGGGATCAGCAAACCCAAAACCGTAGAAATTATCGCCCCTACTGACAAAGGGGATCCGGATTTGAACTGGTTAAAACAGAAAGTAAAAGACGTGACCCAGGCCCTGGTATAACAACCCGTTTTTTTGACTGACTGAACATACATCGCCGCCCCTAAACAGGTTACACTAATGCACATATCTGCTTGAGTGCCTGTTTATGCAAAAGAATCAACACGCCGAACTGAACCTACTCTGGGGCGAACTCATTTTAGAAGAACTGGCAAGGCTGGGTGTACAGCACGTGTGCATGGCTCCCGGCTCCCGTTCCACCCCCCTGACACTGGCAGCCGCCAAACAAACCAAACTCCAACAACACCTGCATTTTGACGAACGCGGACTGGGTTTTTATGCCATGGGACTGGCCAAGGCCAGTCATGCACCGGTGGCCATCATCACCACCTCGGGAACCGCGGTGGCCAACCTGTTTCCAGCCATTGTCGAAGCCTGGCTCACCCGGGTGCCGTTAATTGTATTGTCGGGCGACAGGCCACCGGAACTGATTGGCTGCGGTGCCAACCAGGCCATCAACCAACCGGGGATTTACGGCCAGTATGCCCGGCCGGTCAACCTGCCCACGCCAACCCGATCCATTGCCCCCCAGGTGCTGCTAACCACCGTGGATGAAGCGGTGGCAAACCAATGCATGCCTGTGCATATCAACTGCATGTTCCGTGAGCCGCTCTATCCCCAATCATTGCCGGATGCAGCTTCTGATGCGCTCAGCCACTATCTGCAGCCACTGCGGCACTGGCAGGGCAACACCTTGCCATACAGCCAGTACAGCCCGCCCATCCGTGGCCAGCTGCCAAGCCAGGATGCCTTGACCCGGTTTGTGCACGGACAGGGGGTCATTATTGCAGGCACCCTCACCCAGGCCGAACAACCGGAGCAACTCGTGGCACTGGCCGCCAAATTGGGTTGGCCACTGTTGACGGATGCCCAGTCCCAATTGCGCCAACACCCGGCGGCCATTGGCAATATCGATCAGTTACTGCAACAGCCCAAAGCCCGGGCATTGCTGGAGCGGGCGGACAGGGTGTTGCTATTTGGCGGCAGGTTGCTGTCAAAACGGTTGATTGCCTATCTGGAACAGCAACCGTGGCACAGTTACTGGCAGGTATTGCCCCAACAACAACGCCTGGACCCTGGCCATAACGCCAAAACCCTGTGGCTGTCGTCGCTGGCGGATATCACCGCCCTGGACTGGCCACGCTCTTCAGCCGCCAACTGGGCCCTGCCGCTGGTGGCGGCCAATGAACAACTGCAGCAACTGTTTCATCAACAGATTGATTTGGGGCCCTTTGGCGAGGCTCAGGTGGTGCGTGCCATTGCCGCAACCCGTCCTGGGCAACAGCAGCTGTTTATCGGCAACAGCCTGCCGGTACGGCTCTATGACATGTTTGCCCCCATCACCCCCAGCCCGGCCCACACCCATACCAATCGCGGCGCCTCGGGCATTGACGGGCTGATTGCCACCTGCTGCGGGGTTGCAGCCCACCAGCAACAAGCCACAACACTTATCATCGGGGATATTTCGGCCCTGCACGACCTGAACTCCCTGGCGCTGGCGCGTCAGGCGCAAGGGCCGCTGGTGCTGGTCATTCTCAATAACGACGGCGGCAGCATTTTCAACATTCTGCCAGTACCGGATGAACAGATCCGCCAGCGTTATTACCGGTTGGGACATGGTCTGGAATTCGGCTACGGCAGCGCCATGTTTGGCCTGCCCTATAACCGGGTGGAAGATTTGCAGTCCTTTAACGAGGCCTATCAGGACGCGCTGGATTATGCCGGCGCATCGGTCATTGAAGTGCGCGTCAGCCAGACCCAAGCCAGTGAGCAGATTGCCCAGCTCAATCAATGGGTGAGACAAAGCTGATGCTGGCCTGCCACTGCCATGGCGATAAACGCCTGCCAGCATTGGTGCTGCTGCATGGATTTCTGGGCAATGGCAATGACTGGACGCCCCTGTTGCCCGCCTTGAGCCAGCACTATTATTGTATCGCCATTGATTTGCCCGGCCATGGCGGCAGCGGCGCTGAACTTGTGCCCCAACCGGGGTTTGAGCATGTGACCGAACTGCTGCTGCACACACTTGAACAACTGGGTATCGGGCAATTCCATTTGTTGGGGTATTCCCTTGGTGGCCGTATTGCCTTGCATGTGGCCCAAACCGTGCCCCAACGGTTGCTCAGCCTGCATCTGGAGTCCTGTCATCCCGGGCTGCTCACATTGGCAGACAAGCAGCAACGGGCCATCAGCGATGCCCAGTGGGCCACCCGGATCGCGCAACTGCCGCTGGCACAATTTCTGACATTGTGGTACCAGCAACCGGTGTTTGCCGAGCTTTCCGACACTGCCAGAGCCGCGCTCATTCGGCAGCGAAGCCAGCAGCATCCGGCCGGATTGTTGGCCATGTACCGCGCCACATCCCTGGCATGGCAGCAGAATTTACAGCAGGTGCCGGGTCTCTGTTCCTGCCCGGTGCACTATTATTACGGGCAGCAAGATGCCAAGTTTTCGGCGCTGGCTCAACGCTGGCAGCTCAAGACCCCGATGCAATGCCACGCCATCAGTGCCACTGGCCATAACTGCCATCAGGGAAACCCGTCACAATTTCTGAAGGTATTGCTGACAGCACTGGCCACATCGGCGGAGGGAACACCATGAAGATTGACGCTTTGACCCTGGCCCGTTACCAGATCCCGCTGGAGGCCGGATTGCCCGTAGGCAAGCAGCGCATTGAGTCGCGTCAAGGTGTGGTATTGCGCGCCTGTGTGGATGGCGGTGAGCATTACGTGGAAATAGCCCCCCTTAGCGGCACGGACCGGGATGGTCAACTCATCAACGGTTTTAGCCGCGAATCCCTGGATGAGGTGATTGCAGAGGCGAAAAACCTGCTGCCGTCAGTGATGAATGGCACCCATGACCTGCAAAACGCCTGCCACGGCACGGCGTTGCCTTCTCTGGCCTGGGGGCTGTCACTCTTGTCGGCCAAAATACTCGGGCAACTGCCGCTGCACCATCACCAGTTTCTGCCCGTGCCCTTGCTGCTGCCCCGGGAAGGGGAACCCGGCGCCCTGCTCAAACAGCGCATTGCCGCCTTGCCGCCCGCAATAACGCGGCTGAAAATCAAAGTGGCCCAAACCTCCATGGCTGAAGAGTTGTCCCTGATTTATGCGGTGCTGGAGCAGCGCCCCACGCTAAAACTGCGTCTGGACGCCAATCAGGGATTTGAACTGGCCGAGGCAGAAAGCTTCTGTGCCTGCTTGCCCAAAGCCGCCATTGAATATGTGGAAGAGCCCTGTCGCCGCTGGCAAGACAACATGACCCTGTTTTCCCGCACCGGGATCCCTTTTGCCCTGGATGAAACCCTGGCAAGGAACCCCAATGAGGAGATCAGCGCAGAGCTCCACACCCAGGGATTACGGGCACTGGTGCTAAAACCCATGTTGCTGGGCAGCCTGCAGCGGCTGCAGAACCTGATCCGGCACGCGGATGCCTTGGGCATCCGCACCGTGCTCAGCTCATCACTGGAAGCGTCTCTTGGCATTCATGACATCTGCCGGGTGGCTTCCTGGCTAACCCCGGATGAAGCCCCGGGGGTGGATACCCTGTCAGCATTTGGCAAAACATTAATCACGGGGGATGACCCCCGCCACAATCTCACCTTTGATGCGCTCACCACTGTTTTCACTTTAGAGAAATAACCCATGTTGTCACCCCTACATCAAAGTGCCCAACACTACCCCGCCACCATTGCCTTGATGGTGCAGGGGCGCGGTATCAGTTACCGTCAGCTGAGTCAGCAGGTGCTGTCCATGGGGCAACAATTACGCCATGGGGGCATGAGCCCGGGTGACAAACTGGCCTGTATTGCCGGCAACTGTGCTGAACTCATCACCCTCTATTGGGCCTGTGTGGATAACGGTTGGCTGTTTTGTCCACTCTCCCCGAAATTTCCTGACAGTCAGCTGCAACAGTTAATGCAGCGGTTATCCATCACCCATTTGTGGTGCCCGGATGATCAGCGCCCGGCCTTATGGGCACAGCGCCAACGCCTTGAGCCGGACTTCACCGCCATGCTCAATGGCCCCATACCGGACATTACCCCCCATGTGCCGGTGGATGTCATCCTGACCTCCGGCTCCAGTGGCGTTCCCAAAGCCGCCCTGCACAGTCTGGCCGGGCACATTGCCAATGCCCAGGGCAGCCATACACTGGTGGCGTTGCGCCGGGATGACGGCTGGCTGGCATCTTTGCCGATTTTCCACATCGGCGGCTTGGCCATTATCAATCGCTGCGCACTGGCGGCGGCCACACTGATATTGCCCGATGCGGCCCTCACGCTGGCACAACAGCTGAAACGGGATCCCATCAGCCATCTGTCACTGGTGGCTGCCCAGCTGCAACAGCTGCTGGATGAGGCTCCCAGCAGCCTGGCACTGATTAAATACCTGTTATTGGGCGGCAGTGCCATCAGCCAGACACTGCTGACACGGCTGAGCCTGCTAGACATGCAGGTGTTCACCAGCTACGGCATGACCGAAATGGGCTCGCAAATCACCACCGGGCCTGCAACGCAAGATGGCAGCAGTGGCAAACTGCTGCCCCTGCGCGAGTTGCAGATTCGCGAGGGGGTTATCTGGGTACGCGGTGCCACGCTGTTTCTTGGTTATCTGCAAGATGACGGCAGCATTGACAGCGCCACGGATGCCGACGGCTGGTTTTGCAGCAAGGACAGGGGCTATTGGGATACGCAGGGGCGGCTGCATATCCAAGGGCGGGCTGACAACATGTTCATTTGTGGCGGGGAAAACATTCAGCCGGAAGAGGTGGAAAATGCCCTCAAACGCCATGAGGACATCACTGAAGCCATTGTGTTTGCCCAGCCAGACGCCCGTTTTGGCAATCTGCCCGCAGCCATTGTGAAAACCCGCAGTGGGCATATTCCCGATGATGCCGCACTGAAACCCTTCCTCTGTCAGCATATTGCCGGCTTTAAACGCCCGCGGCATTATTATCCTTGGCCGGAGCTGGCCACCCCGGGCCTTAAGGTACAACGCCAGCAGGTGATTGCCGCCGTAAAGGAAAAAATGTAATTGTTTCGGGTGAGGGCACAAAAAAACCGCTAATCAATAGCGGTTTTTTCATGATGTGCGGTGGTGTGCCAAAAACTTTCAGGCGGCGAAAACTCAGGCCTCCATGCAGGTCTTGAGCTTGTTCATGGCATTCTTTTCCAGCTGCCGGATACGCTCAGCGGAGATTTGGTACTGATCGGCCAACTCCTGCAACGTGGTTTTTTCATCATCCAGCCAGCGGGCCCGCAGAATGTGCTGGCTACGTTCATCCAGTGTTTTAATGGCTGCCAGCAACCGCGCCTGTGAATTGGCTTCCCAGTTATCCTGCTCTACCTGCTCGGCCACATCCGATGAGTGATCTTCCAGATAAAGCGCCGGGGCGAAATCGTGCTCGTCGTCATGATCACTGCTCATGTCAAACGCGGCATCCTGCGCCGCCATGCGGGACTCCATCTCGGTCACATCCGCTTTGGAAACGCCCAAACTGTCAGCCACCATGGACACTTCTTCATCGCTGAACCAGCCCAGCCGCTGTTTGGCCTTACGCAGGTTAAAGAACAGTTTGCGTTGTGCCTTGGTGGTGGCCACTTTCACGATGCGCCAGTTTTTCAGCACATATTCGTGAATTTCGGCTTTAATCCAATGCACCGCAAAGGATACCAAACGTACGCCTACATCCGGGTCAAAGCGTTTTACCGCTTTCATCAAACCGATATTGCCTTCCTGGATAAGGTCTGCCTGCGGCAGGCCGTACCCTGAATAACCCCGGGCAATATGCACCACAAAACGCAGGTGCGACATGATAAGCCGCTTAGCCGCCTGCAGGTCACCTGTTGCCTGCAAACGCTTAGCCAGCGCATATTCTTCTGCGGCTTCCAGCATGGGCATGCCGTTTACCGAATGAATATAAGCCTCTAGACTGCTGCTCCCCTGGGGAACCATCAGTGCCATTGATTGCGTTTGATCAGTCATGCACGCTCCCTATCTTTACTACATCCAATGAAACAATTTCGATGGAATTGATGCACTATCGGCGAATTGACATTATATGTCAAACCCCGCTAGGGCACGGAGCATTATTTTTGCTCCGTATCTATGACAATGCAAGTGCCGTTTAGTTCAGTAAATCATCAATGGGGTTCTATGGCTCGCAAGTGCTGTCGTACTGACAAATATGACCCCAACCAGCCAAGAAACGAGGCCGCTGCCACCATTTGCAGCAGTTCGGTAAAACTCAGTGATTGCAGTTGCAGGTCGCTGCCATACAGCCCCATGAAGCTGCTCAGCGTGCCGGAAAGATACCACACCAACAGGTTTATTATACACCATGCCAACAGGCCGCCGACCACCCCGTACCAAATTCCGCTATACAAAAACGGACGCTGAATGAACGCCTCGGTGGCGCCCACCAGCTTCATCACTTCAATCTCATTGCGCCGGTTCATGATGGCCAGGCGAATGGTGTTGCCAATCACCAATACCACCGCCAGTACCAGCAGCAACGCCAACCCCAGCACAATGCGCTCCAACAAGTTAACCAGTGCCTGTAACCTTTGCAGCCATTCAATATCAAGACGTCCAAAGCTCACTTCCGCTTCCTGCTCCAGTTTTGCCAATAACTCCTTGGCTCCCACAACGGTGGAGTAGCGCTCGGTGGGGGTCACGGTAATGACCGCTGGCAACGGATTGCTGCCAAGGTAAGACAGTGCCTCACCAAACCCCGAGCGCTGCTGGAATTCCGCCAGCGCCTGTTCGCGGCTGATGTACTGCAACTGGCTGATTTCGGGATATGACTTAAGGCGTGCCAACAGGCTCTGAATGCTCTGGGGCGAGCGCTCCCCTTCTATGAACAGGGAGATTTGCGCGGCGCTGTCCCAGGAGTGGGTAATGTTTTCCGCATTTTTTACCAGTACCTGCAATGCGGCAGGCAGGCTCAAGCTCACCCCCAGCACCGCCATGGTCATCAGCGATGATACCGGCGTGCGCCATAACTCGCCCATGCTGCCGGTGGCATGTTGCAGGTGGCGGATGAAAAACATCACAATCCGGCCGGAGAGGGGCAATTTGGAGCGGGTCAGAGATGAAGGTGACATAGCAACTCCTGGCTCAACGCTGAGGGGGGATGATATCGGCCTCGGCGCCCATCATGCGCCCCTGGCGCAAGGTCAGCGTCCGGTAACGCATGCGGGCAATCAGGCCAAGATCGTGCGTGGCAATCAACACGCTGGTGCCGGCATCGTTAAAGGTTTCAAACAGCCGCAGAATGTCCATGGACAATTTGGGATCCAGGTTACCCGTGGGTTCATCGGCCAGCAGCAGTGCCGGTTTGTTGACAATGGCCCTGGCAATGCCTACCCGCTGCTGCTCACCACCGGACAACATGATGGGATTGTGTTTCTCTTTGCCGTACAGCCCCACCATGTCCAGCGCACCGGCCACCCGTTTGCGGATTTCCCCCAACGGGAAACCTTCTATCACCAGCGGCAGCGCCACATTATCAAAAACACTGCGATCCATCAGCAAATGGTGGCTCTGGAAAATCATGCCGATATGCCGTCGCAGATAGGGCACGTGCTGACGCTTGATGCTGGCGATATCGTGGCCGTTGATGTACACCTTGCCGGCGCTGGCCCGCTCTATCACGGTGATCAATTTGAGCAGGGTACTTTTACCGGCCCCTGAATGGCCGGTAAGAAAAGCCATTTCTCCCCGTTGCAGGTGAAAGCTCACCTCGGTCAGCGCTTTCTGGCCACCGGGATAGATTTTGCTGACCTGCTCAAATCGAATCATACTCAGCTGTCCGTTTTTTCCTGACTGAACAGGGCATCAATAAAATCTTTGGCATGAAAGGTACGCAAATCGTCAATTTGCTCGCCCACCCCGATATAGCGAATAGGAATACCAAATTTATCGGCAATGGCAAAGATCACCCCGCCTTTGGCGGTGCCGTCCAGCTTGCTGATGGTAATGCCTGACACGCCCACGGCTTCGTGAAACAGCTGCGCCTGACTAATGGCATTCTGCCCGGTACAGGCATCCAGTGTCAGCATCACTTCATGGGGGGCGTTGGCATCGAGCTTTTTCATCACCCGCACCACTTTTTTCAGCTCATCCATCAGGTGCGCCTTGTTTTGCAGCCGTCCGGCGGTATCGGCAATCAGCACGTCCACATGGCGGGACTTGGCCGCCTGCAATGCGTCAAACAGTACCGAGGCGCTGTCAGCGCCGGTATGCTGGGCAATCACCGGAATGTCGTTACGCTGGCCCCATACCTGCAACTGCTCTACCGCAGCGGCGCGGAAGGTATCCCCGGCTGCCAGCATGACAGATTTCCCCTGTTGCTGGTACTGTTTCGCCAGTTTACCGATGGTGGTGGTTTTACCCACACCATTGACACCCACCATCAGGATGACAAATGGCCCGTCGCTGTTTTCCGGCACCAGCGGCTGGCTTACCGGCTCCAGTGTGGCCAGCATCTCCTGCTGCATCAGAGAATACAATGCCTCGGCATCTTTCAGCTGCTTGCGATTGGCGTGATCAGTCAGGCTACTGATGAGTTTGGTGGTGGTTTCCACCCCCACATCGGCAATCAGCAGCTGCTCTTCCAACTCTTCGAACAGCTCATCATCAATTTTTTTGCCGCGGAACAAGCCGATAAAACCACTGCCGATATTTTCGCTGGTGCGCATCAGCCCCCGTTTCAAGCGGGCAAAAAGCCCCTCTTTCTTGGGCTTGGCCTGGGGTTCTGGCTGGGGGGTTGGGGCCTCGGCAGCATCTGCCATCTCTGGTGACGACTCAGTGACCACCGCGGCTGGCGCTGATGAATGCACAGCGCTGTCATCGGGCACAGCTTCGGCAAGCTCAGCATTTTCGACCGGACTTTCCGTTTCAGCGGTGCTGACCACCACCTGCTCTGGTTGCCCTTGCGGGAATTCAGGGGCGTCGCTCTCAGCAGTGTCACAAGTGGTTGCGGTGGCAGCTGTTGCAACGGGATGCTCCTGCTCAGGGGCAGAAACGATCGGAGCTGGCGATTGCTCAACAACCGCTTCCGTGATGGGTTGTTCTGCAACCTCCGGCGCCACATCCGTGGGCGTGGCCGCTGCGGTTGTGTCCGTTACTGCCGCTTGCGCTTCTGCTTTTGCAGTTTTGTCTTTGCGGAACCAGGAAAATAAACCTTTCTTTGCCATCAGTATCAGTGCTCAATCTCTTGGGTGGGAAATGCCAGGAGCCTCGGGGGGCCACTGTTTAATGGTCGCGGATCTGCCCTTTGCCGGCGTTTTCGCCCTCAATGGCAACTTTGTTATAGAATAGCGACGCTTTCATCCCCCTTCACAACATTAACTGCCTGTTAATGCGCAGCATTATGAAGCGGGTTAGAATTTTCGGTAAAGTTTACCACTTTATTTCTGTTGGCAACATCACGGGGGCAACATGTCCAAAAATCGGCCCGGCAGCGGTCAGGTAAGAATTATTGCAGGGCAATGGCGCTCCCGCAGACTCCCCATTACCGATCTTGAAGGATTGCGCCCCACCACCGACCGGGTGCGTGAAACCCTGTTCAACTGGCTAAGCGGTTATCTCACCGGCGCCCAGGTGCTGGACTGCTTTGCCGGCAGTGGCGCCCTGTCGCTGGAAGCGTTATCCCGCTATGCGGCCTTTGCCAGAATTCACGAGCTACAGCGCAGCGCGGCTAACCAGCTGCAGGCCAATCTGGCCACCTTGAAATGCGATGCGGCCCAAGTGATCATGGGCGACACCCTGCAACATCTGGCACGCCCCGCCGACAGGCAATTTGATATCGTGTTCATTGACCCGCCTTTTCGCAAGGGGCTGGCGCAACAAACCATTACCCTGCTGCAACAACAGGGCTGGCTGAAAGACGGAGCGTTGATTTACGTGGAGGTGGAAGCCGAACTGGCCACGTTGCAACTGCCAGGGCAATGGCAGCAATTGAAAGAAAAACAGGCGGGGCAGGTTAGCTACCGCTTATACCGTTACCAGCAGGACATGCTATGAAAACACTGATCACCCTTGGAAAACTGGTTACCGCTCTGGCCTGGCTGCTGATGCTGTTTAATCTGCTCCATCCGTTTGACGGGCAAATTGCCGCCGTGCTCAATATCCTGTTGGGCGTCACGGTCATGATGCACCTGTTGCAGACCTTGATTTTTCACACCCTGTTCAGCCGGGTGTTACCCCTAGGGGTACGGGATTATGTCAACGGCTTTGCATTCGGGGTGTTTGCCCTGCTCAGCTACCGCCAGCAACTGCTGCAACATCACGCCAACTAACCCCTCATTCTAGATAAAGCCAATGGCCAGCGGGTATTTGTACACTTTGCCCTCACTGGCCTTGACGGCGCCTATCACGCTAAAAATCACGTTCAGCAACACCAGTAGTCCCAAGATGAAAAAGCCGATGATAAACCAGGCCAGAATAAAGCCGATGATGTAATAAATCATCATGCTGATTTGGAAATTCAGGGTGTTACGGCCACAGGCATCCACAAACAGTGAATCTTCCCGTTTCATCAACCATACAATCAACGGCCCCAGAATGTTGCCAAAAGGCACCAGGTAACCGGCAAAGCTTGCCAGATGCACCAACATGCCCATGTCCCGTTCGTTTTTTGTCAGTTCGTACATGTTTACTCAATTTCCTTGTAAAGGTTGAAATTGTGCCGGGCCGTGCAGGCGCTTATGCCAGTCTTCCAGCACACCTGTGTTCAAACGCCGCTGCAGATTTCGCTGCCAGTCAGCCGCAAGGCCTTCGGCCGCCAGCAGGATTTCATAACCTTTGGCGTTGTACTGCGGTGCAAAATACAGTGCCATTGCCTGCGCCAGGCTTACGGCAGAGCGTCGCTCCTGCAACTGGAACGTGTCCTGTGGCCGAATACACCCCTCTTGCAGCACCCGATAAAACCAGCCACATTTGCCGCTATCCTGCATGGCTTTGGAAAATCCCGCCTGACCATACTGTACATTCAACTTGAAGCAGGGAGAACGGGGTTGGGTCACCTGCAAACGGACACTTCCCAGCGCCACAATGTCGCCAATATGCAGTTGCCGTTCATCCAGCCCCAACGATGAAATGTTCTCCCCCATGGCAGGTGCGGTACCCGCTGCCGGCATCAGGCCCTGTTGCCGGTAGTCGTCGTAATGCTGCAAGGGGAAATGGTGCAGCACCCGATCCGGGCCACCATGATTTTTGCCGTCTGCTTGAGCATCATGGAGCACGCCGGCAAACCCCACCTGCAACAGAGGCTGGGGGGATTTGTTATTGATGCCGCTGCTTAAGCCTTCGACAAACTGCAAGTTGTCACCGGCATACAAACCACAAATACGATGTTCTGGCAACGTCTGAGCTGTCATGTTAACACCTTGACGAATAATGAATTAACTTGATGTTTTACCATATTGGCAATCGCTAGGCCACCCGCAGAAGTATAGCGCTTTACGACAAGAAAAAACCCCGTGGGGGACGGGGCGAAAGGAATAACCAGCAAATGAGCAAGACGTTGCCAGCGGTTGCCAACGGACGTTGCAGCGGCATCATGCCCCAGCGGTATGACAACGGCATGACAAAAAACAAAGCCCCGCCAGAAGCGGGGCAAAAAACTACCAAAAAGGAAGAATGAAGGGAGTATGCAGAAAAACTGTCTGTTTAATACTCGCGACGCATGTTAGAGCGACTCCATGACAGGGAGGTGACGTCCGTATAGTGTTTTTATGACACCCTCATTCCCGCCGGGATTGGAGATAGCGCTGCAACGATTCACCGGGCAGGGAGGTATCCGAGGCCACCGCATGAGCCCCCCAAATGGCCGCCTCCGCCATGGCGTCGGTAATGGCGCGTCCCGATAACAAACCATGGATAAGCCCGGCTGCATAGACATCGCCAGCGCCGGTGGTATCCACAACGGTTGCCGCTTTTGCCGGGATCTGCACCTCCCCTTCACCGTGGTACAAGCAGGCCCCCCGCTCACTGTCGGTGACAATGAAATAGCGCAGTGCGTCTCCGGCAATCTGCCGGGCAAATTCCCAGTAAGGCAACCGGGTGCGCTGGTGCATGTCAGAATGGGAGGACAATAAAATCTGGCAGGGCCGCGGGCTGTCATCCTTGCCCAGTTGTGCCACCACCAGCGCATGCGGCAATGCACTTTGCGCCCACTGCACCGCCCCGTCTGCCTGGCTGTTTAAATACAAGGCATCCCATGCCTGCCACGACGGCGCTGCGGCCAACTGAAATGACGGCCGTTGTGGCCGGATGATGGTGCGCTCTCCATCCGGTGTCATCACCAGCAGGATTTCACAGGTCGCGCCGTCATGGCGCTGCACCCGGCGACAATCCAGCCCGTGCAGTCCGGCCTGAGCCAGCACCCAGTCGCCCAGTTCATCGCTGCCCACCTGGCTCACCAGCGCCACATTGTGCCCGGCCCATTCCAGCCCCATCCCGGTATTGGCCCCGCCACCGCCAAGGCGGCGGCCACCATCTTCATACTGGAAACGGCCGCCGGTTCGCAGCGCGTTATCCAGCGACAAAATCCGATCGCAGTTGAGATTGGCTATCAATAAAATGTTGGCCATGTGCCCCCTGTCGCTATGGTGAAACTGCCGCGCCCGCAGGCGCTTGCTGTAAAAATGCCCGAACCCGAGCCAGATGGGCGGCACCCTCGCCCAGCCCTAACCGATACACGGCACTGACTTTCTCGACATCCCGCTCCAGCCGGGATAACCCCAGCGGCAAACGGGGCTGAATGACCAACGCCCGGCCTGCTGCCACCGCCTGCTGCAACTGTGCCAGCGCCTGGTTATAGCATTGATGGCGCATGATCAATGCCTGTGCCACCGCCGGATAACGCCGGTATATCCGCCGGGCCAGCCAAGGCAGCTTGAATGGCGATTTACGGTATGCCGCATCCTGGGTCAAGATCACCACCTGCCGCTCATAACCATCCTTTTTGGCTTGGGCAATGGGAATCGGCGCGGCAATGCCACCATCCAGATACGGCGTTTGCCCAAGCCGCATGGGCGGTGAGATGAACGGTAAACTGGATGAGGCTATCAGGATATCCAGCAGTTTATCGTGGGAGGTAAAATCCGCCATGCCGAAAAAATCGGTCGTGCCGCTGATGCAGTTAAAGGCCCCCACCTTGAATTCTGCCCCGCTGTTAAGAAAGGTCGAAAAATCAAAGGGGATTAACTCATGAGCCATGCGCCGATAGGTAAAATCCACATTGACATAGTTGCCATGCTTAAGCCAGTGACCCAATCCCATGTAGCGTTTGTCGTTCAGGAAACGCTGCTGAATTTGCAAATTGCGTCCGGGCTGCCTGGACAGATACGACATGGGATAGATGGCACCGGCAGAGACCCCCACCAAGTAGGGAAACATCAGTCCCGCGTCAAGAAAAGCATCCAGTACCCCTGCGGTATACATTGCCCGCAGCCCGCCGCCTTCCAGTACCAATGCGGTTTGTGCCATCACTACGCTCCTTCTGCCCTGAAGCAAGCAGCATACCCAAGCCAGACCGGCTGGCAAGCCTTTTATCGTCACCTGCCAGACCCGTGACCGTCCACAGTCCACATCCGCTCATGGGCCGATACCCCCAGAAATCCGCCGTTATCACAAACTCGCAATTATTAATGTAAATGATAATAAATATCATTTGATAGTTTTCACCTTTATGCTACATTCCTGCCAGTTTTACGGTATTAAGCCGTTTGTTAGCCACCCCCACCAAGGAGTCAGTATGTGGTACAGCGTACTCGTGCTGTTGATGCTGGCCGCCTGTTTGCTGCTTTATCTCAGCAGTAAACAGCAGGCCATGCTCGCAGCCCCCCTGCCAGAGGCCCCCTATCGTTATTTGGCTCATGTACTGTTACTGGCCACGCTGGTGGGCTGGAACCTATTACTCAGCGCCGTCGCCGCATTCTTTTTATGGCTGATGCTGCTGGGCTGCTTGCTGGGCACGGTGCCGTTATTGTCGTTACTGCGCAGGAGCCCCGTGAAATGAGTACCCGTCCTAAAATCCGCCCTGACTGGATAAGCAAAACCCTCTGTGGGCTAGTCCTTGGCTTCACGCTGGCGTTGGCGCTGGTGGGGCTGTTTGCCTGGTTTGGCCCCGGCAGCATGGCCGCCGGTGACAAATATCAGTTCAACATGTGGCTGCTGGCGCCGGTGTGGCTCAGCATTCTCAGCCTGGTCTATCTGTTCCGTTCCGGCCGCCGCGCATTGTTGTGGCTAGGTGGCGCCAACCTGCTGGCCTGGGGCCTGCTGTTTCTGAGGTAATCCATGCAAATTCGCAGTGACATTTTACGCATCTATCAAAAAGTGCATCTCTGGACCGGCATCAGCACCGGCATTTTGCTGTTCATCTGCTTCTTCGCCGGGGCGCTTACCATGTTCAAGCCCCAGCTATCGGCTTGGGCGGCACCACCCGCAAATGTGCTGCCCCAAATCCCGGCCGCCCAGCTCGACAACCTGTTGCAACAGGCCCTGATACAACATCCTGAAATCGCCAAGGGATTCACCCTGCATCTGGACGATGACAAATACGCGCCCCTCAGCTGGCATAGCCAGGGCGGCAAGCGCGGGCTCAATCTGGATGCCAAGCAGTGGCAGGCCACGCTTGATGCACAGGGGCAATTGCGCACCCAGGAAGTGCAGCCCAGCCAGCTTGGCAAATTGATTGACCAACTGCACCGCACCGCCGGGATCCCCGGGCATATCGGCCATGAACAGCTGGGGGTACTGGTGATGGGGGTGGCCGCCGTACTGTATTTCATGGCGCTGGTCTCTGGCGTCATCTTCTTATTGCCCACGCTGGTAAAAACCCTGTTTGCCCTGCGCCGCAAAAAAGGCCCCAGCCGTTTCTGGCTTGATGCCCATAACCTGTTAGGCATTACCGCCCTGCCGTTTCACATCATCATCGCCCTGACCGTGGTGGTATTTGCCTTTCATGACGTGTTTTACGACGCTCTGGGAGAGCTAGTTTATGATGAACGCCCGGCATTCATGCGCGGGGCACCGTTGGTACAACCACTGGATATTTCCCAAATGCCGCCGCTACGGGACATCATTGCCGCTGCCGATAGCCATGCCCCCGGCTACCGCACCCGGACAATGACCTTCATGGGGCTGGATGGCCCCCGTCCGGGAGTGAGGGCCGAGATGTATAGCGATACTGCCCTGATGCGCGGCCCGGTGGCAGATTTCCTGGCATTGCAGCCTTATTCTCTGCAAGTGCAGTTCAGCACTTTCACACCGGGAGAAGAGGGGATCTGGGCGCGTATGGTTGCCGTGTTTTTTGGCTTGCACTTTGGCAGCTACGGCGGCATTGGCGGCCGCTGGCTCTACTTCTTCATGGGGCTTGGCGGTGCCATGCTGTTTTACAGCGGCAACCTCTTGTGGCTGGAAAAACGCCGAAAACAGCAAAAAACCGATGAAGCACTGCCTCAGCAGCCGCGCAAGGTGCGCTGGATGGCGGCGGCCACCGTCGGGTGCTGTTTGGGCGCCATGGTGGCCGTTGCCTGCACCTTACTGGCAGGCAAATGGCTTTATCCTTGGGTGAGCAATATCAATTACAGCTACCTGTGGTGTTACTACCTGTGTTTTAGTGCTGCCGTGCTCTATAGCTTCTGGCGTGGTGCGGCCAGGGCGGCCATTGACCTGCTTAGCCTGGGCGCCGTGACCTGCAGCGCATTGCCGCTCACCTCCCTATTGGCCACGTTGCTGCCGTCACTGGGATTGTGGGCGCCTCACACTCTGGCCACCCTGACGGTGGACATCATGGCGCTGGTGTTTGCCGCAGGCTTCTTTTACTGCGCTCGCCTGACCCGGCGCCGGGCGCTCAATGGCCCGCCTGACAGCATCTGGGCGCTGCCAAATAACCCTGAGCGCGCCCCACAGCCATCCCGACTCTCGGCTTATTGACCCTTGGACGGGCGCTGGCTCCCATTGCCGGCGCTCCGCCACTCTTGCCTTGGTGCCTTTTTCCCCGCGGCCCCGCCCGCCTTGGCTTGCCCTGCTCGAAAACAACCAATTAATCCGCCAATGACTATCACACCGCCATGCAAGAGGATTACTATGGCACTCCACATCATCTGTCAGAAAATGGAGACAGCCCCCCATGCTTAACTTTGATTATCGAAATCCGACCCATATCGTCTTTGGAAAAGACCGTTTAGGTGAAATCGATGCATTAGTGCCGTCACAGGCACGGGTGATGGTGTTGTACGGCGGCGGCAGCGTAAAAAAATTCGGCACCCTTAAAGCCGTCACCAACGCGCTTGGAAAGCGTTATGTGGTGGAGTTTGGCGGCATTGAAGCAAACCCCCGTTACGACACCCTGATGCGGGCCGCCCACATTGCCAAAGCGGAGAACATCGATTTTCTGCTGGCCGTGGGTGGTGGTTCGGTCATGGATGGCACCAAATTCGTGGCACTGGCAACCCATTTCGACGGCGATGCCGCCACCCTGTTATGGGATGGCACCGCCGCGATTGATGACCGCAAAGTACTGCCATTGGCAACTGTTGCCACCTTGCCGGCCACCGGCTCTGAAATGAATCCTTTCGCAGTGGTCAGCCATGCCAGGGGAAAATTCGGCCTGCGTCACCCCCAGTGTTACCCGCAGTTTTCCGTGCTGGATCCCACACTCACCTTCACCCTGCCCAAAATTCAGGTGGCCAACGGCGTGGTGGATGCGTTTGTGCACATCTGCGAGCAGTATGTCACCTACCCGGTAGATGCCAAGGTGCAAGACCGCTTTGCCGAAGGGCTGTTGCGCACCCTGATTGAAATAGGGCCCAAGGCGCTGGCCAATCCTGAAGACTATGACACCCGGGCCAATCTGGTATGGTGCGCCACCAATGCCCTGAACGGATTAATCGGAACCGGGGTGCCACAGGATTGGGCCACCCATGCCATTGGGCATGAGCTTACCGACCGCTTTGGTATCGATCACGGGCAAACCCTGGCGGTTGTCATGCCCGCACTGTGGCGGGTATGTCTGGCAGACAAACAGCAAAAGCTGCTGCAATATGCCGCCCGGGTCTGGGACATTCATGAAGGCACAGACAAGGAGCGCATTGAGGCCGCCATCAGTAAAACCTGTGAGTTTTTCCAAAGCCTTGGCATTCACACCCGTTTGCGGGATTACGGTGTGGCGCAGCAGGATGTTGATGCCATTGTAACGGCGCTGCAAAACCACAACATGAACAAGCTGGGCGAACACCAGCACATTACGCCGGAAGTCAGCCAGCAAATTCTGTCCAGCGCCTGGTAAGGCTGCCATGGAGGGCAACGGCAAATACCGGCGTTGCCCTCGTCATTAGCCGTCACCCATCCTGCGTATGGGGTGATGACCAGCATCAACCCCCATGCTATTTGGGCCATCACTCGTTACAATAGCCCCACTTTCAGCCCATTTGTCCATGCCATCGGCCCCTTGGCCTGGCCGTGACCCCAGCCAAGGTAATACTTGCCATGTTCAGCACGCTTCGCAAACGTTGGTGGCTCAGTGCCCTGTTGTTAATCACCCTTGTTGCCGTCAGCAGTTATGTCTGGCGCACATCGTCCCATAACAGTGATGCCCTGTGGCAACTTATCAGCCAGCGTTGCGTGCCGGCACTGGCAAGCCATGGCGTGCCAACGCCCTGTCAGGAGGTGAACCAAGCCCGGGGTTATGTCACCCTGAAAGACCGCAACGGCATATTGCAATATTTGCTGATGCCGCTGAACAAACTTGCCGGCATGGAAAGTCCTGAGCTGCTACACGCCGCCACCCCCAATTTTTTCGCCCTTGCCTGGGAGCAGCGGCAACTGGCCGTGGACCATATGACCAGTGCACAAACACACGTGCCTGACAGTGCCTTGTCGCTGGCCATCAACTCCCAATATGGCCGCACGCAAAACCAGCTGCACATTCATATTTCCTGCTTGCGCCAGGATGTACGCCAGCAGCTTGATGCACTAACGCCAAGCCTTACCTCCCGGTGGCAAACCCACCCATTGGGCCCCAATGACTACCTGTTGCGGACGTTGCAACCCCAGGAATTACACCAAACAAGCGCCTTTATCCGGCTGGCACAGGAACTTCCAGATGCCGCCGGGCACATGGGCCACTATGGTCTGGCACTGGCCAATCTGCCCAACGGACAACTGGTGTTAATGGCCATCCGGGCCAATTGGCGCCAGGCCAATAAGGCTTCAGCCGAAGAACTGCAGGATCACAGCTGTCAAATTCTGCAATCTGCATCGTAAAAACAGGCCATGCCCCTTCGCCGGGCCCCGTTAAGCCGTTACCATTGCGCCAGCGCAACAGGAGAAAACCATGTACCGTTATTGCTGTTTATTACTGATGATCTGTGCCGGACAAGTACACGCTTGGGGCGCCACCGGTCATCAAGCGTTATGCCAGGCGGCCTATGAACTGACCGCCCCTAGCACCCAGAAAGCACTGGATGCCCTTACCGCCAAGCAGGGGCAATATGCCTCATTTGCCCAGGTTTGCACTTGGGCGGACGACATCAAGAAAGACCCCCAGTGGGCCTGGTCAAAACCCCTGCACTACATCAACGTGAACCGGGACGAAACCGATTTGCAGCAGGCAAACTGCAGTAAGGGTTGCGTACTGCATGCGGTGGCCGAGCAGCAACAGCTGTTGCAGCAAAACCCGCAAAACTGGCAAGCCCTGTTCTTTCTGGCGCACTTTGTGGGCGATTTGCACCAACCGCTGCATGTAAGTTACGCCGATGACTGGGGTGGCAACAAAACCACCGTCACTTTTTTTGGCGAGGCGGCAAATCTTCACGGCATTTTCGACTACGGCATTATTGGGCATATTGCCGGTGATGACTGGGCCGCGCTGGGCAAGCAGTTGGCCATTAACGCGCAAAAAATGCCGCTGTCTCAGGCAACCTCGGCGCCAACCCTTGCCACGTTCACCCAGTGGGGCAATGAATCATTGGCATTTACCCGTCAAATTTATGCGGACTATCAACCCCATGCGGTATTGGGGCAGGATTATGAAGACAAATACGCTCCGGTGATCACCCGGCAACTGGAAAAAGGCGCCCAGCGTCTGGCCCAAATGCTTGACCGCATTTACCAGCCTTAGACGCCTCTTGCGCCTCAAAAGCGCTTGTGTGTATCACCATGCCCCTGATTACAGGGGCATTTTATTATCCATCCATGGTTACATCGCCAACCAACCCATTAAGCAATAAGCGGCCAATGCTCGCCCTCTTGCCCAACACGCAGCTGTGGTCTTATCCATCCCAACCGGCATAAAAACGAGATCCATATCACTATATTACAAATGATAATCGTTCTTGATCTCATTTTTATATGGTTTTATATTAGCGTGCACTTAACCGGTAGCAGATGTGCTGCTGTCAATCACGCCAATCGGGAACTGTTTCATGAAAATCACACACCGCCGTCAGGGGCGCGTCCGAATCGGAGCTCAAGTACTGGGCTCATTAACCCTGGGAATGACCATTTCAACCTCACCGCTATTTGCCGCCACACCGGAAACCGTGCCGGACAAAACCCTCGAATCTCCGGCACATGCGGTCAAAAAAGACAAAAAAGACAAAAAAGTCGAGCACATGGTGGTTAACGGTGACTACCAGGGATACAACAATCATCGGGTTCAATCCGGTAAATTCACGGATGATCTGCTCAACAGTGCCAAAACCATTACCGTGATTAATCAGGAGTTGCTCAAGGATATGGGCGCTGACAGTTTCAGCGACGCCCTGCGCGCCACCCCCGGCATCACGCTGGGAACCGGTGAAGGCGGCAACCCTTACGGGGACAGGCCGTTCATTCGGGGATATGACGCCCAATCTTCCACCTTCATCAATGGGATGCGGGATGTAGGCTCCCAAAGCCGCGAAACCTTCAACATTGAACAGATTGAAGTGCTTAAAGGCCCAAGTTCGGTATACAGCGGCCGGGGCGCCGTAGGTGGCAGCATCAATATCGTGACCAAAAAAGCCCGCGCCGGAGATTTTATCAATGCCGATGTTGCCATTGGCACCGATGCCCTGAAACGCGCGGCGCTGGACGTCAATAAAGAGCTGAGCAACGATGCCGCATTCCGGCTCAATGTAATGAGCCACGATGCCAAGACTCCCGGGCGGGATCAGGTGTCAGGCAATCGCTGGGGCATTGCCCCGTCGTTAACCTTCGGACTTAACAGTGCCACCCAGGCCACGCTGGAGTACTACCACTTTGAAAGCCACGACATCCCGGATTACGGCATTCCTTATGATCAGCAATCCGGCCGCCCGGCACTGGTGGATGAAGACAACTTCTACGGCCTGCTCAACCGTGATTTTCGCGATAACAGTAACGACATCGCATCCGTCATCATCAGCCACGAACTCAATAACGGCTTGCGCATCAGCTCCACATCCCTCTATAGCCGTAATACCAACCAGTACATTGTGACCAATCCGGATGACAGCGCCGGCAACGTGGCCAACGGCTATGTGTGGCGCAACACCAAATCGCGCCATTCCGCCACCAAGACCCTGGCCACCCAGTTGCAACTTGCCGGGGAGCTGACCATCGCCGGCAAACCCAACCGCTTTGCACTGGGAACGGAACTGAGCCATGAGCGCACCAGTAATCGCAGCTATGCCGTGGCAACCGGCAACGGCCGTAATGGCTGTGATGAAGCGATGCTGAACAGCTACAACTGTACCTCGCTGGTCAATCCAAATCCGTTCGACTCCTGGCAGGGCAGCATCACCCTGAGTGACAACCCGACCATCACCGACACCAACACCCGCTCCCTGTATGCGTTCAACACCCTGGAGCTGAGCGATGCCTGGTATGTCAACGGCGGCATTCGCTGGGATGACTACCGCAGCAGCAGTGAGTCGGCCCAAGCCAACCTTGGCAACGATGCGGATTTCTTTAACTATCAACTGTCCGTACTCTACAAACCTGCCCACAATGGCAGCATTTATGCGGCCTGGGGCACCTCGTCCAATCCGCCGGGCACCTCCAACGGCGATGGCAGTGACCGCCTTGGCAGTAACAATGAAGCCCTGGCGCCGGAAGACACCAAAAGCTATGAGCTGGGCACCAAGTGGGAACTGTTCCACGGCCGTCTGGCACTGAATGCCGCCCTGTTCCAGCTGGAGAAAAACAATGCCCGCGTGGCCACCGAGGCCGGACGCGGCGCCCCGCAGGCCAATATCGGCAAACAGCAGGTGAAAGGGTTTGAAGTGGGCTTTTCCGGCAATATCACCCGCCACTGGCACGGTTTCGGCGGCTATACCTATCTGGATGCCACCCTAGAAAACAATGGCTACAGCAGTGCCTACAACGGCAACCGCTTCCCCAATACGGCCAAACACAGCATCAGCCTGTTCAGCAACTATGACATCACCCGGCAACTGAGCGCCGGCGGCGGGGCATATTACATGAGCAAGGTTTACGGCAACAGTGCCAACACCCTGTGGGTTCCGGCCTACTGGCGTTTTGATCTGGTGTCGTCTTTCCGGGTCAATGAGATGCTGACACTGAGGCTGAACGTGCAAAACCTCACCGACAAACGCTACTACGACAAAGCCTATGCCGCCCACTTTGCCAATATGGCACCGGGTCGCCAGGCCATATTAAGTGCCCAATTCAGCTTTTAACCCCACCACGGAGGCTTCCCCGAAAAGGGGAGCCTCTTTACCCATTACGGATAACCCCTTGCCATGTTAATTGAAATCCCACAGGTATTTTCCAAAACAGAAGTGCAGCAATTGCGACAACAACTGGACGCCCGCCCCTGGATTGACGGGAATCAGACATCGGGCTCGTGGGCCGCCACCCGTAAAAACAATCGGCAACTGAGCCAACAGGACCCTCTGGCCCAAGAGCTGGGGCAAATGATCATCCAGCGGCTGCTGGCCCAGCCACTGTTTGTTTCGGCCGCGCTGCCACTGCAGTTTTACCCGCCATTATTCAACCGTTATCAGGGAGGGCAATGCTTTGGTTATCACA
The DNA here is from genome assembly GCF_046765975.1 of Shewanella mytili. Lineage (NCBI taxonomy): Bacteria > Pseudomonadati > Pseudomonadota > Gammaproteobacteria > Alteromonadales > Shewanellaceae > Shewanella > Shewanella mytili. Next base: position 98,047 of record NZ_JBKOUD010000009.1, read on the forward strand.
TAGACAATGCCATTCGCCATACTGACGAGGGCATGGTGCGCACAGACCTTTCCGCCACCCTGTTTTTAAGTGAACCGGAAAGTTATGAGGGCGGGGAGCTGATGATACAGGACACTTACGGCCAGCAACGGGTAAAACTCGCTGCCGGCTCACTGGTGCTCTACCCCGCCAGCAGCCTGCATCAGGTCACGCCGGTAACCGCCGGTGAGCGCACTGCCGCTTTCATGTGGCTGCAAAGCATGGTGCGGGATAACGAGCAACGGCAACTGTTGTTTCAGCTGGATCAATCCATCCAGCAGCTCAGTGCCCAGCAGGCATCATCCCAGGAGATTTTTAACCTCACCGGGGTGTATCACAACCTGCTACGCCGCTGGAGCGAACTGTAAAGCGTTTAGGCGTGGGCCACCGGATTGGGCGTTTTCCCGGGTTTGCGCAGCAGCATCAACAGGTAGATAAACGCCACGCTGGCCATGGTCAGAAACAGCAAACTGTCGGAATAACGCTGCATCAGCAGCGCGATGAGCGAGGGGCCCACCAGGCTGCCTGCGGTGTAACTCAGCAGCAATGCCTGGTTCATGGAGACCAGCTGCTGATGGGAAACCTTTTCACAGGCCCAGGCCATGGCCACCGGGTACAGGGTAAAACCGGCAGCGCCCAAGATGAACAACGCCGGGGTCAGGGCGGCATGTACCAGCATGGCCAGTGAGCCCAAAATCACCACAAACACCTGCACCCGCAGCACCAGCAAGCGGCCGTAGCGATCCGCCAGGCGCCCCGCCGGCCACTGGCCCACAATCCCGGCACTTACCAGCAGCGCCATCCAAAATCCCACACTGGCGTCATTCATCCCCTGATGATTGAGATACAAGGGCATCAAGCCGTAGAGCGAGCCCAGCACAATGCCGGAAATCAGGCAGCCATGCACGCCAAGACGGGCCTGTGGCAGCACCAGCATTGACAACACTTTGGGCGGGCGCGCCGCCACCGGGGAGGCTTGCTGAGCATTCACAATCCGGGTAAACAGCAACGGCAATACAGAGCTCAGCACCAGTGCCAACGCCCAGGGCAGCACGCTCATCAGGGCGGTGGGTAATGTGGTCAGCAATAATTGTCCGGCCACGGTGCTGAAGTAATACACCATCATATAGGCGGCCAACAGGCGGCCGCGGTTGGCTGAGCTGCCGCTGCACATCAGGGCGCTTTCCACCACCACCCAAATCATGGCGCAGCCAATGCCCGCTACAAACCGCCACACAAACCAGCTGTAAAAGCCCATCATCAACCCAAGCCCGGCACAGCCCACGGCAAACAGCAGCGTGGCGATATAGTAGCTGTGCTTGAAGCCGTAACGCTTGATGCACTTGCCAGCCAGCAAGGTGCCCAGCAAATTACCGGCAAAAAACGCGGAACTCACCATGCCCACCTGCCAGGTTGGCAATTGGGCATGCGCCAGCCATAAAGGCACCAGAGTATTGAGCACGGCAATGGCCAGTGTCAGCAACAAAAGGCCACTGAGCAGCAAAATAACCGGCCGGGTATAGATGGACATGGTGTAAAAAACCGGAGGGCGAAGAATAAAAGTGCGCGCATTATTCCACCGCCATGGGGGCTGTCAATCCGTTGTCGGAACCCGGATAATCCACCCTTAAGCAGACGAACGATAAAACTCACCGATGTTGAGCGAATTTAAACATAACATCATGATTATTATTTATTTTTGTTTTTATTTATGGCAACTCATAGCGGGATTTTGGTCAAAAAATTTCATCAATACATTATTTCATGCGTCCGCTGCATGTTACCTTGCGCCTACGATCTTGCTGCGGTCAACCAAACAGGGGGGGCCATTTGCCCCGCACCGGGCACCGCCGCTAGCACTCTGCCGGGCAGCCTGCTAGATTTTGAACCATCAAGAACGGTTGGTAACACGGCTAAAACGCCGCAGCCCCAGCCTGTTCTGCAAAAGACCCAACGCCTTCTGAACCAAGGAGCACCATGAGCGATACCATAGAAAATACCGTTATCAATGATTGGGAACAATTAATTGCCGGCACAACCGCAACGTGTATCCAGCACAATCGTGAGTTGGTCAGCAAACACAGCCAAGCGCTGGCAACCCATTTCTATGAGCACATGCTCACGACGGATGACGCTTCGGTATTCCTGTCTCACAACCAGGTGAAAACCCGCCTTCACGGTTCATTGCAACAGTGGTTAATCACCCTGTTCGACATAGGTGAGCACTATGATTTGGAGGCCACCATCGCACTGCAGGTGCAAGTGGGTGAAATTCATGCCCGGATAAAAATTCCCATGCACATCGTGCTGCGGGGCACCCGTTACCTGAAACAGTTTTTTGCCCGGTTACTGCAACAGGAAAAACTCAGTCCCCAACTGCAAAATGCCTGTTTGCAGCATTTCAGCGATACCCTGGACATTGCCATTGAGATGATGGGCTATGCCTATGCCAGCACCTACGATCGCAATACCCGCTCCGATGAAGTGTACCGGCTGTTTTCCATCACCCAGAATTTGTCTACCGAACGGGAAAAACAAAAAGGGGCGCTGCTGAGCTGGGAAAACCGTTTGATGTTTGTTTACACCGTGGGCGAACAGGAAGGCCAATTGCCGCTGCTGGCCGCCTCGGACTTTGGCCTGTGGTTTATCCACAAGGGCTCCCATGCGTTTGAGGATTACCCGGAAACCCAAATGATTGGCGAGCGCATAAAAATCATTGATGAACAGCTGTTACCCATGATGCAGCAACACCAGGATGCCACCGGGCTTCAGGGATTGCATCGCATCCGGGAAGAGACCAAACGCATTAAGTTCCTGTTAAATGACATTTTTACCAAGAGCTCTGAGCTGGAAGGCGGCCGTGATGTGCTGACCAAACTGCTTAACCGCAAATTCCTGCCCAGCGTGCTTAACCGGGAAATCGCCCATGCCCGTAACAGCCGGAGCCAGTTTGCCCTGTTATCCATGGATATTGATTATTTCAAGGAGGTGAATGACACCCATGGCCATGAAGCGGGGGACTTCATCCTGCAACAGCTGAGCAGTTTCTTGCTGAACAACTCCCGCTCCGGCGACTTTGTATTCCGCCTTGGTGGCGAGGAGTTCATGATAGTGCTGGTGGATGTCAACGATGACAATGCCCAGTTGGTAGCGGAAAACATGCGCAATAAAGTGGCCATGGAGCAGTTCAGCCTGCCGGGTGGCCAACCCATCCATATTACCGTCAGTGCCGGGCTGGCGCTGTTCAATGGCCATCCGGACTATCAGTATCTGTTACGGCGGGTAGACAAGGCGCTGTATGATGCCAAACGCCTTGGCCGTAACCGGGTGGAGGTGAGTTTGAGCCAGAATTAGGCGCCGATTCAGGCTCTGGCCTGGCTGCCAAGGGCAATCCTGCCTTGCAGCAGCAACGGCTCCACGTCACGGGCAGGCAAGGGTTTGGCAAACAGATACCCCTGTCCTTCCTCGCAGCCCAGCCGTTGCAACAGGGCCAGTTGCTCATCGGTTTCCACCCCTTCGGCAATAATGGTGCGGTTAAGGGTGTGACCGATTTCAATGATGGCTTCTATCAACTGGGCATCTTTTTGATCGCCCATGGCGTTAATCACAAAGGACTTGTCGATTTTCAGTACCTTGACCGGTAAATCCCGCAACCGCGACAAACTGGAATGGCCGGTGCCAAAATCATCAATGGCCAGGGTAAAACCCTGCTGTTGTATCGCCTGTAACATGGGCATGATGCGGCTCATGTTATCCATGATGTTGCTTTCGGTGATCTCTAGCTGGATCTGCTGCGGCGCAATGTGGTGATGCCTGGCCAGCACCTGGATCCGCTCGCAAGTATTTTGGCGCATCACCTGTTTTACCGACACGTTAATGGCCATGTCCACGGTAATGCCCTGTTGCTGCCACAGGGACAACTGCTCCAGGGCCCGTAACATCACCCAGTCACCCAGTTCGGTGATGAGCCCGGAATCCTCGGCAATGGGAATGAACTCTTCGGGGGAAATCATCCCCCGCTGCGGATGCTGCCAGCGCAACAGCGCTTCCACACCGGTAATGCGGCCACGTTGCAAATCCACTTTGGGCTGATAAAACAGCATCAGCTGGGTGTCATCATTCATGGCTTGGCGCAACTCCTGATCCAACTGGATGCGCCGGGTCATTTTGGAGGTCATCAGCTGCTGGAAAAAGCGGAAACAGCGGCCGCCGTCATCCTTGGCGATGCGCATGGCCTGGTTGGCATGCATCAACAGACTGCGGGCACTGGTACCGTCATCGGCATAAAACGCTAACCCCAGAGATGCGGTGATCTGCACGGCAAAGCCTTTGCCCTCAAACGGCGCTTCCACCACCTGCAACAAACGGTGCATCAACTGCACCAGTGCAATGTTTTCCTTGTGCTGATCCAGCACCATGGCAAATTCATCACCGGTAATGCGCCCCAAAAAGCCCTGATACTGGTTGGTCAGCCGGTTAAGACGCTCAGCCACTCCCAGCAGTATTTCATCGCCCTTGTCATGGCCAAGACTGTTATTGATATCCTTAAAGCGGTCCAGCCCGATGGAGATCACCACCAGCGCACTGTTGTTTTGTTGGGCCAGCTCTACGTACGTCTGTATCTTTTCCAGTGTTGACAACCGGTTAGGCAATCCGGTTAACGGGTCGTTGAACGTCTGGAAGCGCACCCTGTGGGTGATTTCGCTGTCCATTTTGCGCAATAAACGCACGTACTGTTTTTCCCGGCGATAAAGCGACACCAGCAGCGGCCGGAAAATAAACACCGCCTCCAGCAGCAAGGTAAGAAACATGCCCAGCAACGACAAACGGTTATAGCGCTGCAACTTGGCAATGGCTGCCTCACTGTCTTGCTGGTATTGCAGTACTAACGCATCCAGGGCATTCAAGATATCGTAGCGAGCCAGTTGTCGCAGCTGCAGATAGGCCTGCTCCTGCTCTACCGGCGTGAGCGTTGGATCTATGACCATTTCCGCCAGCTGGAAAAAGCTTTCCAGTCGTTTATCCAGGTTCACCGGCGCTTCGTGGAAAATTTTCTGGATGGCGGCAGATGCGGGTGCCGGAATGGCCATGGTCGCCGAGCCGTGCATCAGCGCCTGATGCACTTGCTGCATTTTTTTCAGGGCATCGGCATATTCGCCGGGAAACAATGTGGGGGATTGCTGTGTCTTTTCCGTCAATAACTGGCTGGCAAACAAGGTGATCCTCTGTGACAGCATGCGCTGGCGCCCCGCCAGGTTCACCACCCGGGCCGAGGCCTCCTGCTGCGTCACTATTACCTGTACCAGATAATGAGAAAAAAGGGCCAAAAGGCCGATGATAACCAATGCGAAAATATAGGTAAGGGTTCCCCGGCGCCAGTGCATACGCAGAAAATTCAAATCCCCATACACGGGCTTTTGCATGCTGTAGACACTCCCTGTAAACAGTTTGGCTAAATCACGGATAACACACATGGATGACGGTAGGCATACCATCTTTCAGTTTAGATGGCCGCTTCATCTTCGCTTAATATTTTTCCGGCCAAGAGTCCATCAGCTCACGGCCCCATGTTTGACTGGCAACAAAAAACACCTGGGGGGAACAAAACGATGCATGGCGTAAATAAATTTACCACCTTGTTAAAACCTGTGATATCTAAATATCATATCCTTTTGATTAATATCATGAATAAATTTAACTGGCACGCCAAGGCCCGCGATAACATTCGCCCATGAAAAAAGGGAACGGCCAGTGGCCCGTTCCCTTTTTCTTCACCCCGAAAACACTTACATATCGCAGGGTTTCAGCGGTTTACGCAGTTGTGCCCGCACGTTGTCCATGCCGGAGTAGAACTCTTTCATCATCAGCAGGCCCATCATTTTGCCGTTGTCGGTAACAATCAGCTCTTCCGGATTTTTCGGATCGTTTTTCAGCGCCCCAATCATTTTCATGGAAGTCATCTCTTTGAACAGCGCTGTATCCAGATTCACCCCGAAGGTGTCCCGGAAATATTTACGCGACAGGCGACCGGAGAACATGCCCAGCAAGAAGCGATACTGCATCACGTCTTTTTTACTGTAGTTTTTCTGTTGTTCCACACCCATTTTGCCGTTTTTAATCCGATCTTCGTAACGGCGCAACGAGAAGGTGTTCACGTACAGGGTGTCGCTGAGGAAGCTGAACGAACCAGAACCCACACCTAAATATTCATCGTAATCAATAACGTATTCATCAAAACCTTCGTCATTGGCCTTACCGAAAGCCCAGGCGGACAACTGGTTGTACTGCCCGACCAATGAATTCAGAATCATCCGGTACTGGTTGGCCATATCCGCTTGTGGCGCGGCCAACGTGGCTTTTACGCTCTTGCGTGTCTGGTGGGTTACCATCAGCGGATACGTGGTGATCTGCCGGGGTTCCAGACGGGAGGCCATGTCCAGATCGTGCTGAATGACTTCATCGGTCTGACCGCGGAAACCGAAAATCAAATCCACATTGATAATGGGGAACAGCTCCTTGGCAGCCATGATCTTGTCGAAGGTTTCCTGGCCTGAGCCGAATTTCTCCAGACGTTCGGTCATGCGCAGAATGTCATCGTTAAAACTCTGCACCCCAATGGACATGCGGTCCACCAGCCCTTTGAGCTGTTTGAAACCCGGGTTGTCCAGATGTTGTGGATCTGATTCGCAAGACACTTCCTTAATGGACGGGAACAGGGTTTTGGCATGCTCAATGGTACGGGCCAGTTCATCTTCCAGTACTGTGGTGGTACCGCCACCGATATACATGGATTCAAAGTCGTAACCCAGTGACTTCACCATGTCCATCTCTTTGCGCAAGGCCACAAAGTAGCGACGGGCCTTGTCTTCCTTGAACAGGAAACGGTGGAAAGTACAGTACGAGCAGAGCGTATGGCAAAACGGTACGTGAGCGTACAACATGTATTTTTTGCCAGGGACGGGCGCCGGCATAATATCGGCGGAAATGGTATCCAGTCGTAGATTCTTATCCACATAGTAATGCATCACCTTTTCCATCGCCTGCAGCATCCAATTGGGTACGGTAATCTGGGATTGGTAGCTTGGTACAAGGTGACGATCGAGAGTTTGGATAACAGATGACATAACGATTCCTGTCTGGATTACATAATCCTTAAATACCACAACAAGTTAGTGATTATCCAAGGCGGTGTCTTGAGGGTGCAAGGGTACAGGTTAAGCTTTCCTTAAAACGTGAACTGGCTAAAATTTAACGCTGCCTAGCAGCTCCGGCACCCATCTTTTGTTAAGGTCGCCATATTTTAGCGAATGTGAATAAATGTCAATTGCCAAAGTGAAAACTGCTAGCCAGGTGGCATAAAAAAGCCGCGTGTGATACGCGGCTCGGATTATGGGATCTTGATCTGAGATCTGGATCAGGCTTTTCTGTATTTGAGCGTGCCGTTGGCCTTGATTTCGTCAAACCACAGATTGTGATGCTGGGTGGCCCAGTTTTCATCGCAATAGCCGGAGACCATGCATTCCATGCCGCCTTCAGACATCACGGTGGCCATGAAAATATGCACAATGGAAAATGCGCAGATAATGATGGCACTGATGGAGTGCAGAATAAGCGACACCAGGCTCAGGGTGCGGCTGGGCTCAAACAGGTTCGGGAACAATAGCAACATGCCGGAGGCTGAAATCACCAGCCCGAACAGTGCAAATGTCCAGAACCACATTTTTTCCCCGGCGTTGGCAAACCCTGCATCCGGATGTTTGCCTTTGAAGGGGCCGAAATTAATGTACCCCCCCACCACCATGAACCATTTCACGTCATACATTTTGGGCAACTGGTTTTTGGCCCATAGCAGGGTCATCAGCAACCAGCCGAACATGAAAGGAATGGCCATCACGTTGTGCACCTGCTTGGCAAAATACACCATGGTGGCCCAAAAGCCTTCACTCACCCAAGGTTGCAGGAAGAAGCGTCCGGCCAGTAACGTCAACCCGGTGAGGATTAACGTCAGGCAGGGAATCGCCCCCAACCAGTGAATGGAAACATCCAGTTTTGACCAGCGATGTACCATTTTGCCAGAAAACCCGTGGTGCAGTTTGGAAATGCCGTTCACCATGATAAACAACGCAAACACGATGATCATGCCAAACAGCGCCAACATCAGCCCCGGGGCCAGCCAGCTGCTGCGCAGCTCCAGTACCCGCGGATCATAGCTGTTGATGGGCTGGTTGTGGAACTGGCTATCGGAGGTGGTGTAACCGGTTGCCCCCTCCTTGAGTTCGCTCCACAGTTGTGAATATTCCGATTGCTGGGCCTGCATTGCAGCCACTACCGCCTCGGGCGCTGGCGCCGGGGCAGTATCGGCAAGGCTGACGGCACTGAACAGCAGTGCCATAGCCAAACCCAGTTGTTTGAACCATTTGTTCATTGAAAACCTCTCTCACCGGCCCACAACGTGAGCCGGTTATCTCCGTCTTACTTCCAAGCGCCGTTATTGGCACCGCGGTAAGCCACACGCTCACGGTAGATGCCTGAAACCACTTGTGCATCACCGGCCAGCAAGGCTTTGGTGGCGCACAGTTCGGCACACATGGGCAATTTGCCTTCGGCAATGCGGTTAGCGCCGTATTTTTTGCGTTCGGCTTCAGAGAAGTTCTCTTCCGGGCCGCCAGCGCAGAAGGTGCATTTGTCCATCTTGCCGCGGGCACCAAAGGCGCCCTTCTTGGGAAACTGCGGTGCACCAAAAGGACAGGCGTACAGGCAGTAACCACAGCCAATGCACTTGTCTTTGTTATGCAGCACCACACCGTCTTCGGTGCGATAGAAGCAGTCTGCCGGGCACACGGCCATGCAAGGCGCATCGCTGCAATGCATGCAGGCCACAGAGATTGACGCTTCGCCGGGTTCACCATCGTGCAAAGTCACGACGCGACGACGCTGAATGCCCCACTCCAGGGCGGAGTCGTTTTCGTTTTTACAAGCAGTGACACAGCCGTTACATTCGATGCAGCGTTTGGTGTCACACAAAAATTTCATGGTAGCCATAGTGGCAATTCTCCTCACTTACGCTGCTATCAGGCTTTGACAATCTGGCACAGGGACGCTTTGGTCTCCTGCATCTGGGTGACCGGATCGTAACCGTAGGTCAGTGCGGTGTTGGCGGATTCGCCAAGCACGTATGGCACTGTGCCTTCCGGATAGTTCGGTTCCAGACTTTCGCCATGCATCACACCAGCAAAGTGATAAGGCATCCAGGTGACCCCTTGTTTTACCCTGGGCGTTACCATGGCCTGCACCAGCACGCGGCCACCTTCGGCGCCTTCGAGCCAGACTTTATCACCGTTGCGGATGCCGCGATCGGCAGCGTCAGCGGGGTTGATTTCCACAAACATGTTCTGCTGCAATTCAGCCAGCCACGGGTTGGAACGGGACTCTTCGCCACCACCTTCATATTCCACCAAACGGCCGGAAGTCAGTGCCAGCGGGTATTTGCCGGTCATGTCCTGTTGCTGGATGGATTTGTACAGGGTGGGCAAACGGTGTACCTGCATATCCTCGTAAGTGGGATATTTGGCGACCAGATCCCGCCGTGGGGTATACAAGGGTTCGCGGTGCACAGGCACCTGATCCGGGAAGGTCCACACAATACAGCGGGCTTTGGCATTACCAAATGGAATGCAACCGTGTTTGATGGCCACCCGCTGAATGCCGCCAGACAGGTCGGTTTTCCAGTTTTTGCCTTCGGCTTCGGCTTTTTCAGCCTCTGTCAGGTCATCCCACCAGCCCAGCTGTTTGAGCAGCTTGTCGGAGAACTCCGGATACCCGTCCTGAATCTCACTGCCCTTGGAGTAAGACCCCTCAGCCAGGATGTTCTGCCCTTGGTATTCCACGCCATAACGGGCACGGAAGTTACCGCCACCGTCTTTGACATGCTTGCTTGTGTTATAGAGGATCTGGGTACCGGGATGTTTCTGCTCCGGCGTGCCCCAGCATGGCCATGGCAAACCGTAGGTTTCGCCTTTGCATGGGCCACCAGCGGCTTCCAGGGTTTTATTGCTGAAGCTGCCCCAATTCATGGTGTGCTGCTTGATACGCTCAGGGCTCTGGCCGCTCATGCCGATGGTCCACATGCCACGGTTGATTTCACGGGTCACGTCTTCCACTAACGGAATGCCCTTTTCATCCAGGCTGATGCGTTTGGTGTATTCCTTGTCAAAGCCCAGTTTCTTGGAAAGCCGATACATGATTTCCAGGTCGTTTTTGGACTCGAACAATGGCTCAATCACCTGCTCACGCCACTGGATGGAGCGACCGGAGTTGGACAGGGAGCCACGGGATTCAAACTGGGTACAGGCCGGCAGGATGTAAACGCCCTCTTTACGGCGGTGCATCACGCCGGCCATGGTTGGCGCCGGGTCAACCACCACCACGGTTTCCATCTTGTCCAGCGCATCACGCACATCGCGCTGACGGGTTTCGGTGTTGACGGACTGCCCCCAGAAAAACGCCATGCGCACGTTGTCACGCTGGGCCAGTTTGGCTTTGTCTTCCAGTACCCCGTCATGCCAGCGGGAACAGGGGATCCCGGGGGTGATCATGGGTTCGCGCCCCAGATAGTTACCGTTGTCAAAGCGGTCTTTCACCCAGTCAAACTCCAGATCCCAGACATGGGTCCAGTGTTTCCAGGCGCCGGTGGTCAGGCCGTAATACCCCGGCAGGGTGTCAAACAGCAGCCCCAAATCGGTGGCGCCTTGCACGTTGTCGTGACCACGGAAAATGTTGGTACCGCCGCCGGAAACGCCCATGTTGCCCAAGGCCAGCTGCAAAATGCAGTAAGCGCGAGTGTTGGCGTTACCAATGTGGTGCTGGGTGCCGCCCATACACCAGATAACCGTACCCGGACGATTATCTGCCATCATTTTGGCCGTGTTGTAGAGGGCTTCTTCAGTAATGCCACAGATGTTGGCCACTTCCGCAGGCGGGAACTTGGCCGCTTCTTTGCGGATGGCATCCATGGCAAATACGCGCTGCTCGATAAAGGTTTTATCTTCCCAGCCGTTGTCAAAAATGTGCCACAGCATGCCGTAAATAAACGGAATGTCGGTACCGGGGCGAATGTTCACGTGCAGATCGGCATGAGCCGCTGTACGGGAGAAACGTGGATCAACCACAATGATTTTGGCGTTGTTGCGCTCTTTGGCCAGCAAGATGTGCTGCATGGATACCGGGTGCGCTTCTGCCGGGTTGGAGCCGATGAAGAAAATCGCCTTGGTATTCTGGATGTCGTTGAACGAGTTGGTTTGCGCACCGTAACCCCAGGTGTTGGCCACACCGGCTACAGTGGTAGAGTGACAAATACGAGCTGAGTGGTCGACGTTATTGGTGCCCCACATGGCAGCGAATTTACGGTACATGTAGCAGCCTTCGTTGGAGAACTTGGCGCTACCCATGAAGTACAGTGAATCCGGGCCTGACTCGTTGCGGATTTTCAGCATCTGATCGCCGATTTCATCAATGGCGGTTTCCCAGCTGATGCGTTTCCACTTGCCGCCTTCCAGCTTCATGGGGTATTTAACGCGTTTTTCACCGTGACCGTGTTCACGCAGTGCGGCACCTTTGGCACAGTGGCCACCGGCATTGAACGGATGATCAAATGCCGGTTCCTGACCGGTCCACACGCCGTTTTGAACTTCGGCATAAAGACCGCAACCTACGGCGCAAGCACTACAAATGGTGCGTTTTACTTCAATGGGGGCATCATGTGGGACTTCTGTCGCTTCGGCACGACGCATCATACCAGTGCCAAGAAATGATGCTGCAGCAATGCCACCTGTGGCAATCCCTGCGCTTTTCATAAACTGGCGACGACTGATCCCCAGTGTGTTGCCGGCCTGGGGCGCGACAGTGGAAGTGCGAGTTAACTTCATCGCTTAATCTCTCCTGGGTTAACGCAGGCTGTTGTAATAATCACGGATGTGCGCGGTTTCGCGGTAACCGTCCTGATGGGAGGTGGCGTTTTCAACGCCTTCATTTGCCGGTGCCGCAGTGACCTGGGAAGCAGCAACGGCTACACCGGCAGCTGTGCTGATGGTCAGGGCTTTCAGCAAGGATCTGCGTTGCAGATCGGGCTTCTGCTCTTTCACTTTCTTACTCCTGGGTTTGCGCATCTGTTGCAGATGCGATGGAAAACACGACCGGGGAAATGTGGGACACCCCCGCAGCCGACCAAAAAATAACCAGAATTCAATTAATTGAAGCGGGTTTTTTATGAGGCTGGAGCAATATAAGAGAGGGTGAAAATACTGATCTTGATCTGGCACAGTTTTACGGCTGACGCCTGCCTGACAGAAGAGGAAAACGTTAGTTACATCATGTTTTTTATGGCTGAAATCCTTTTATAGTTTCAGAGAATAACACTCATCCCAAGCCTTGCAAGTGATGAAAAAGCAGGCAGATTTCACCTGTTTACCCGTCATTGAAAATAACGCAAGGCAAGTGATAGCCGCCCGCTTACGCCATGGCAAAAAAACACCCCGGACTTGCCGGGGTGTTTGATGCAACATGCCATAACTGGCGGTTATTCGCGGTATTTCAGCGTGCCATTGGCCTTGATTTCGTCGTACCACAGATTGTGGTGCTGCATGGCCCAGTTTTCATCGCAATACCCGGACACCATGCACTCCATTCCGCCTTCACTGAGCACGGTTGCCATCCAGATGTGCACAATGGTGAAGGCGATGATCAGTACCGCACTCACGCCATGCACCAATAGTGCAGCCAAAGAGGCTTCCCGGGGTAAATCCAGCCCGGGCAACACCATCATCACACCGGAAATGGAGATGAACAGCCCGAAGATCACCAGAGTCCAGAACCACATTTTTTCCCCGGCGTTGGCAAAGCCGGAGTCAGGATGTTGTCCCTTGAGCGGCCCGATATTGAAATAGCCCCCTACCGTCAGGAACCATTTAAAATCGTAACCTTTAAGCAGCTGATGGGGCATCCATTTCACCACCAAAATCACCCAACAGATGATGAAGAATGGCCCCACCCAATCGTGGATGGTTTTGGAGCCATAGATTAACGCCGCCCAAATGCTGCTGCCCTCTCCCACCAAAGGCTGCACTATCTGCTTGCCCAGCATGATATTCAGGCCGGTGAAAATCAGGATCATGCAGCTGATGGCCACACACCAATGGAGGATAAGGTCGGCCTTTGACCAGCGAAATACCATTTTGCCGGAAAAACCATCCCTTAACCGCGATGGGCCGTTAACAAAGTAAAACAGCAAGAAAGCACCAAATACCCCCACTACCGCAATGCTCATTGCCGGGGTTACATAGTTATTGCGGATCTCCCGCCCTTTCTCACCGCTTACGTTAATCAACACGCCCCGCTCCACCCCTTTAGCGGTGGTATAGCCGGATTCCCCGGATTTTACCGCACGCCACAGGTCGGCTTCGCTGGTTTGCGCAGTTGCCTGCTGCTGACTGGACTGTTCATCAGCGGCCAAAGCCGTCACCGACAGCCCCATGCCACAGACCAACAACATCAGAGCGAACAGGCTACGCAGTGATTTGATTACCATAGTCACTCCTCGCCAGGGCGGGCATTACCCCGCCCCGGTTCACTCTTAGTTGATCACGCCAGTCTTGGGGTTATAACCCCAAATCATGTCTGGACCGGCACCCCGCCGCGCCATACGCTCACGGTAAACGCCCGAAACCACTTGGGCATCCCCCGCCAGTAGCGCCTTGGTGGAGCACAGCTCGGCGCACATGGGCAATTTGCCTTCGGCAATACGGTTGGCACCGTACAGCTTGCGTTCGCGCTCAGAGAAGGTTTCCTCCGGCCCGCCAGCACAGAAGGTGCATTTATCCATTTTGCCGCGGCTGCCAAAAGCGGTCTTTTTCGGGAACTGAGGCGCCCCGAAAGGACAGGCGTAAAAGCAGTAACCACATCCAATACAGGTGTTTTTGTTATGCAATACAATGCCGTCTTCCGTACGGTAGAAACAATCTGCCGGGCAGACCGCCATACAGGGGGCATCGGTACAGTGCATACAAGCAACCGAGATGGAAGCTTCACCTGGCTGACCATCGTTGATGGTAACAACACGGCGACGCTGAATACCCCACTCAAGCGCGGAGTCGTTTTCGTTTTTACAAGCTGTGACGCAACCGTTACACTCGATGCAGCGCTTGGTGTCACATAAGAATTTCATGACTGCCATAGTGGCTTATCTCCTCATCAAGTACGGTCAGGCTTTGGTGATCTGACACAGGCTGGTTTTGGTTTCCTGCATCTGAGTCACCACGTCATAGCCGTAGGTCAATACGGTGTTGGCAGACTCACCCTGTACATAAGGCACTGTACCTTCAGGATATTTGTCTACCAGGCTCTTACCTTCAAAGATCCCCGCAAAGTGATAAGGCATGAAGCATTCGCCGGGTTGTACCCGTGGCGTTACCATCACCTTCACTTTGATTTTGGCGCCTTCCGGACTGTGTACCCACACATCGTCCTCGTTGCGCACGCCCCGGTCAGCCGCATCAGCAGCGTTCATTTCAATGAACATCTCCTGCTGCAATTCGGCCAGCCATGGGTTGGAGCGGGTTTCTTCACCACCGCCTTCATATTCCACCAAACGTCCTGATGTCAGGATCATGGGGAAATCTTTGGAGAAGTCCTGTTGCTGAATGGATTTGTACAGCGTTGGCAGTCGCGCCACCATGCGGTCTTCATAGGTGGGATATTTTTCCACCAGATCACGCCGCGGCGTGTAAAGAGGCTCGCGGTGTAACGGAATGTCGTCCGGGAAGTTCCACACAATACAGCGGGCCTTGGCGTTACCAAACGGAATGCAACCATGCTTGATGGCAACGCGCTGGATACCACCGGAAAGGTCGGTTTTCCAGTTGCGCCCTTCGGCCGCGGCTTTCTCGTCTGCGGTCAGGTCATCCCACCAGCCCAGCTGTTTGAGCATCTTGTCAGTAAATTCCGGATAACCATCCTGGATTTCACTGCCTTTGGAGTAAGTGCCTTCGGCCAGAATGCTCACACCGTCATGTTCCACCCCGTAGCGGGCGCGGAAGTTACCGCCGCCGAAACGCACTTCACGGTCGGTACGGTACAGGATTTGGGTACCGGGATGTTTCTGCTCCGGCGTGCCCCAACATGGCCATGGCAAACCGTAGGTTTCGCCCTTGCATGGGCCACCGGGGGCTTCCAGTGAATCAAAGTCGAAGGTGCCCCAGTTTTTCTGGTGCTCTTTCAAACGCTCAGGGCTCTGGCCGGTATAGCCGATGGTCCACATGCCGCGGTTGAATTCCCGGGTGATGTCTTCCACCAATGGCTCTTCGCCATTGACCTTGATGTGTTTGAACATCTCTTTTTCCACACCCCATTTTTTCGCCAGCTTGTACATGATGGTGTGGTCAGGCAGGGATTCAAAGTGCGGTTCAATCACTTTGTCGCGCCACTGCAAGGAGCGGTTGGAGGCGGTAACCGAGCCGTAAGTTTCAAACTGGGTACAGGCGGGCAGAATGTAAACGCCGTCCTGACGCTCGGGCATAATGGCCGCCATGGTTGGATGGGGGTCAACCACCACCACGGTATCCATCTTGTTCAGTGCTTCACGCACTTCACGGCCACGGGTTTCAGTGTTGACGGACTGTCCCCAGAAAAATGCCAGGCGGATGTTGTCCTTCTGGGCGATTTTGTTTTTGTCTTCCAGCACGCCATCGTGCCAGCGAGAGCAAGGGATGCCCGCAGAGGTTTGCGGTTTCTGGCCGAGATATTCGCCCTGGTCGAAACGGCTGGCCACCCAGTCAGATGGCAGATCCCATACGCGGGACCAATGGCCCCAGGCGCCGGAAGTCAGGCCGTAATACCCTGGCAGGTTGTCGAACAACAAACCAAAGTCGGTCGCGCCCTGTACGTTGTCGTGGCCACGGAAGATGTTGGTACCGCCGCCCACTACGCCCATGTTGCCCAGTGCCAGCTGCAAAATGCAGTAAGCGCGGGTATTGGCATTACCGACGTGATGCTGGGTACCGCCCATGCACCATACAATGGAGCCTGGCCGGTTATCTGCCAGCATTTTGGCAACCCGGTACATCTGCTCTTTGGCAACACCGGTAATGTTGGCCACTTCTTCTGGCGGGAACTTGGCCGCTTCATCGCGAATGCGTTCCATGCCGTACACCCGGGATGCAATGAACTCTTTGTCTTCCCAGCCGTTTTCAAAAATATGCCACAGCAAACCGTAAATAAACGGAATATCGGTACCGGGGCGGATGTGCACGTACTCGTCAGACTTGGCTGCAGTACGGGTGAAACGTGGATCAACCACAATGACTTTAGCGCCGCGCTCTTTACCTTCCAGCACATGCTGCATGGCAACCGGGTGGGCTTCACTGGGGTTTGACCCGACAAAAATAATGCTCTTGGCATTATGCATGTCGTTGAACGAGTTGGTTTGCGCACCGTAACCCCAGGTGTTGGCCACACCGGCTACAGTGGTAGAGTGACAAATACGGGCTGAGTGGTCGACGTTATTGGTGCCCCACATGGCCGCCAATTTGCGGTACAGATAGGATTGTTCGTTGGAGAACTTGGCGCTGCCCATGAAGTATACGGAGTCTGGCCCGGATTCTTCACGAACTTTCAGCATCTTGTCGCCGATTTCATTGATGGCCTGTTCCCAGCTCAGGCGTTTCCACTTGCCGCCTTCAAGCTTCATGGGATACTTGTTACGCTTGCCGCCGTGGGCGACTTCCCGCAACGAGGCGCCTTTGGCACAGTGACCACCACGGTTGATGGGATGATCAAATGCCGGCTCCTGGCCGGTCCACACGCCATTTTGCACTTCAGCGTAAAGGCCACAGCCCACAGCGCAGTGGGAACAGATGGTACGCTTCACCTCTATGGGTGCATCATGAGGCACGTCTTTGGCCTCGGCCCGGCGCATCATGCCCGCACCCAGCATGGACGCAGCGGCAATGCCCCCGGTCGCCAATCCGGCAGACTTGAGGAATTGCCGGCGGTTCAAGCCCAGCGTGGCCGTTTCAGCAACAGGGACCTGTTGGGATGTACGATTTAATCGCATCTTACACACTCCTTTTTATCATTTATTACGTAAAGTGTCGTAATAACTGCGGATATGCTGAGTTTCACGGTAACCGTCTTGCAACTTCGGCTCTGGCGAGGCTTCTGGTGCAGCTGCTGTTGCCTGACCGCTAACAGTGGCTACCACCCCGGCAGCACTACCAACAGCCAACGCTTTGAGCAGTTGACGGCGACCCATATCGGAAGCTTGCTTCTTCATAGCGTCTCCTTGTGTTTAAATTGAGCGGGAGCAAGCCCCCACCCCTGGGTCTGCTGCAGGTTCACAGCAGGATGAATCAAGCCATTTCACTGGCTTTCGGTTGAATCTGAACATCGGAGGCATCCACCACCGGAGTGCTGAGCACCAGCCGTTCAAATTCAGCGATTTCGGTTTCAAAAAAGGCCCGTCCCAACTGGGCCACCACCGCATAAAATGCGGCACTCTGGCAGTGAGACAGGGTATCGAAAAAGCGCACAATCCAGCTGCCGATATGGCGCCGATAAAACGCCAGCTGCTGATGTGCCGGCATTTCCAGAATCAATACGCTCATGACTTCAAATAACGCCGCCACATGGTCTTCAGGCTCTTTCACGTCTTCTTGACGTTCAAAGCCCAGCTGCATCAAATCCTGCCGTAGCAGTGCCAGGGGTTTGTCCATGAGTGAACCGGTCATGAACCAACTGCCGTAAGGCAGGATTTCACCGGACCCAACCCCAATGAACAGGTCAAAATATTCATCCCGCAATTGCTCGGGGGTGAACTGGGAAGCCGCCAGCTTGAGCGCCAGCCAGGCGCGGGTCATCTCGTTATCTTCGTTGGCATCCACATCCAGATGGGCCAGGAATTGCAACAACTCCTGAGTAGGCTCGCGCCGCAGCAAGGCGGCCAGCAGCTGATAGATGTCGGCCCGGAGCTGATCGTTTTCAGATGGTTGCTTTGTGATTTCGGTCATAACGGCTCTCTTATCTCAGTTGCTTTTCCGGGTCATCAAGGATTTCTTCAAACATGTCCTTCACCCGGCAATCCCCACACATTTTCAGGCGATCCAGATGCGCACTGAAAGCACTGTGGGTTCCGACCATCTCCAGCATCCGCTGCACCATGGATTGGGTCGCAAATGGGGCTCCGCAGCGAATACATTCAAACGGAGCTTCTTCTTTTAGTGTTTGCTGCTGTTGTCTGGCAGTGGCATCAAGATTCACGCCAGAAAGCAAGCTGATGGCTTTTTCAGGGCATGCGGCTTCACACAGCCCACACTGCACACAATCCTGCTCCCGGAAATACAGGGCAGGCTTGTCGCCACCATCCAGCAATGCCTGGGGAGGGCAGGTTGCCACGCAAGACATGCACAAAGTGCAGGCGTCGCTGTCCACTTTTACCTGTCCAAAAGGCACATGGCTCAGTGCCAGCCAGTCTGTTACCTGCCCGGCCTGCTGGTTAAGATAATCCAGCGCGGCAAACAAGGTGTCACGCTTATCGGTGGCGGCAAATTCCGCCGGAGGCGTCAACGGCCACTCACCGCTTTGTGCCAGCAGTGGCCACAGGTTGGCCAGTTCCGGCTCATCGATCAAAGTGAGCCGCTCAGGCTGACCGATTTCCCGCAGCAGCGTGTTGCTGAAAGACAGCTCGCCTTGCAGCATTTGGGTCAAACTGGGGGCGGTGGCGGCGGTGTTGAGCACCAGTACCTGACGGGCTCCCCAGGCCAACGCGCCCAGCCAGTGATCCATGCCGGCCACGGTGATCTCTTCCAGCGCCACCGGCAGTACCTCACCCGGCAGCTCATTGTTTATCAGAGCGGCTCCCTGGGCGGCATCATGAAACAGGATGACCGGCGCGGTAGATGCTTGTGCCAAAAAGCGGCTTATCAGCTTATGCAAGTAGGAGTGCAAGGCCTGAGGGGTGGGTAAATCGTAAGACAGGGCACCGGTAGGGCAGGCATTGCTGCAACTTCCCGCACCGTGGCACAGATAAGGATCGACTTCTATCTGTTGCTCTATGCTCTTGATGGCATCCGCCGGACAGAAATTCAGGCAACGGTTGCAACCGTTAATCCCGTTGCGGTAATGGGCGCAGATGTCCGCATTGATTTTAACGTAGCGCGGTTTGTCGAACTGCCCCACCATCTGTGGCAGCTCTTCCAGTGCCTGCGCCAGTTTGTCGGCATCCTGACCCACATAAAAATAACCGGGCGGCAGCATTTCCAGCTGGATAATGGGCGCTTGGCTCATGTCCAGGATCAGATCAAAATGCGCTTTGCGCAGCGCCACCATGCTCAAGGCCGCCGCGTTACCGTCTTGCTCAACGGTCACTTGGAATTGTCCTAAAAACCCCTTGATGGACAATATGTTGTTGTAATAAGTTTCGACGTCTTCGGCAGCGGCCATCACCCGCTCAAGATGGGATTCATCCTGGCTGGTAATGGCTTCGTTGGCCAAAATGACCCGGCCGGCCATGCTGGACAATTTGTCCGCAGCCAGTCGTGCAAGATCCTCCGGCCCAATCACCAAGACGTTACCCTCTGCGGCGTAACTGACCGTGGGTGGGATGAGATTTTGCAAAATCCGGGTTTGCTGTTGCACCTCAGTGCGTACCTGCCGCAGCGCTTGCTGGGCCGGGCTATTGCTCACACTATTGCTCACTTTGCGTTCCTGAACAGGTTTTTGACTATGGCGGTTATTAGTATCTGTCTGCTTTTATTATTAAATTTTGCAATTTACCACAGTCTGATTCGTTAAAATTATCAGCAATTCACATACCAAAATTATGGTATTCAGATACTGCTAAACTGACGTTAAACAACTCTGTCGTCCGGTTTTTCCTCTGTAAATGTAGCATTTTGGCTATCGGCCACAGGTTCCTCGTCCAAATTGTCCGAGATGGCAGGTGTCGCTGATGCAAGCGCCTCAGTGGCCGGCGGCAAAGACTCAGCGTCAGCCAGCTCAGTGGTTTCTTCATCCGCATTATCCAGCAGATGACGGAAGACCTTTTTGGCCAGTTCACTGGACACTTCTGCGCTCAGGGTGGGCTGGCAGCTGTAATCAAGGGCGTATTCCATCATGCCGTCAATCTCACTGAAATGAGGTTGCTTCCATAAAGCCCGCAAGGCGTTTTTCTTAACGTTAGGGTCAACATTATTGGCCATAAAACTGGCAAAACTCCCACCGATTTCAATACTGTCAGGATCGGGCAAATCCTCGGCTGTCAGCAGTGATTCCGGGGTGTCAGTCTCGGGTTCGGATGCAATTTCCGCCGCTGTCGGCGCCTCATCGATAACGTCAGCATCTGCCACCAATTCCGCTTCAGAGGGGGTCTTGCTGGCGCTGATTTCCGCCTCCTCAGCAGGTAACTCGCCTCCCTGGGCCTGCTGTTTGCGCAGCGCCCAACGACTCAGAAAACTACGGGTTTCAGCCATTAGTGCCTCCGTTGTTCTTCAGCCACTTCCTTACGGCGATTCACGTGCTTGCGGCGATGAGCGCAGATTTCCACCTCGCCATGCTCGGCAATAAAGGCTTCTATCCAGCAGGCAACCGCCTCAGGCATGACCATATTCAGCACTGGCGTATCCCCTTCCAGGCAGCCTGCCGCCACGTTTTGATCGGCAGAAATGGCGGCGGGTATCCAGGTGCCGTCTTCGGTTTCATCACAAACAACATAGAGCATGGGATTATCCATATCCAGATTCAGGCGATAACTGGCCCGTTCATCCAAAAACAGCTCCAACAGCACCAGCTGGCCACCTTCTGGTGCATCTTGGGAAGCGGGTACTACCTGATCCAGCTCCCAACTTTCAGACAACCAGCGCCCAACCTGTTTTTCCACTTTTTTCAGTGAGACGTACATGGGCCATACACTTTGAGTATGTTGCATAAGAATTCTTCCTCCCGAGTCATTTTTTTCGGGTTACAAGGTAAACCACAGGCCCATGCAAAAACCAAACCAGATGAAAAATCAAAAATTCTTTGAAGGCGATCGGCTATTTTGGCCTGAACCACGGACATTATGTCGCACTGCCTTTGACACTTTGCACAATATATATCTTGAGGTTACAGAGAGTTGCGGCGGATCACGCATTTATCCGCACATTTGGGGGTAGGAATACTTTTTGCTTCATGCCATGACTTCTGGTGCTGCTATGCTCAGTGCAGCAATGTTGATATGAGACTGGCCATGCCTCCTTTGCATTTGATAAAAACCTCTGCGGAAGTGCCGCTGACGTTAAATGTCACCGCCGTGGATGAAAACGGTAATGTGCAGCAAAAAGCCGTTGCCTGTGAACGCCCGCTAACGGTGTACCTGAACTGGCAACCCATCGTCACGCTGATGACATTGGGCGCCAGGCCAGCAGAGTTAGCCCTCGGGTATTTGAAAAATCAGGGATTTATCAGTGATGTAACCCAACTGGAGTCCGTTATTGTGGACTGGGAGGTAAACTCCGCCGCCGTTATCAGCCACGAAAAAATCGCCAATCTGGAGAGCAAATTGGCAGAAAAAACCGTGACAACAGGCTGTGGCCAAGGGACGGTTTACGGCGGATTCATGGACGGGCTGGACAATATCAGCTTACCTACCCCAAAACTGACACAAAGCATGATTTACCGCCTGCTGCGCAACATTGCCCAATATAACGACACCTATAAAAATGCCGGTGCGGTGCATGGTTGCGGTGTTTGCGAAGGCGAAAGCATTCGCGCTTTTGTGGAAGATGTGGGACGCCATAATGCGGTGGATACCCTGGCAGGTGAAATGTGGCTGCAGCAACAACCCGGTGGCCACATGATTTTCTATACCACCGGCCGTTTAACCTCGGAGATGGTCATCAAGGTGGCCAAAATGGGCATTCCGGTATTATTGTCCCGCAGCGGAGTTACCCAAATGGGGCTGGAACTGGCACAACAGCTGGGAATTACCATGATCGCCCGCGCGAAAGGCCGCCATTTTCTGGTGTATCATGGCGCCCAGAACATTGTCTTTGACGAGATCCCAACGGTTAATCATCAGGTTGCGCAGGAGAAATAATGACCGAACCCAGTGAGCTGGTCTACATGAGTGCCAAGCAGGTAGCAGAGTATTTGGATCTGAATGAAAAAAAGGTCTATGCCATGGCCAACGATCGCATGCTGCCTGCCACAAAAATCACCGGAAAGTGGTTATTCCCCAAAATCCTCATCGATCGCTGGCTGATGGACTCCTGCCACAGCGGCATGTTGTCTGACCGGCTGTTAATCACCGGCAGTGATGATCCCTTATTGTCCATGCAGGTTGCCAGGCTGATGGCAGAAGTGGGTAGCCGGGAACTTATCAGTTACAGCGCCACCGGCTCACGGCTGGGGTTGGAGCTGTTGTCCAAGGGGTATGCGGATGTGTGCACCCTTCACTGGGGCAGTGCCGAGGAGCGCAATATCCGCCACACGGCCCTATTGAAAGGTTATCCAAACCACCAGCAGTGGATTATGGTCCATGGCTATAACCGGCAACAGGGGTTGATTGTGCGTCCGGAGCTGCACCATCAGTGTCAGGAGGAGGCGCGGGTATTGAGCCTGCCATGGCGCTGGGTCAGCCGTCAGGGCGGCGCTGGCAGCCAGCAGCACCTGGAGCACTGGCTAATCAAGCGCGGCGCTACCCTGAAAGACCTCAATACGGTGATCACCGCCTATAGCGAGCGAGAGCTGGCGGGATACTTGGCCCGAGGCGATGCCGACATCGGGTTTGGTTGCCAGGCGGTGGCGATGGAGAGCGGCTTGGGATTTGTACCGCTGCTGACCGAATCGTTCGATTTTGTCATGCCCCAGGGCATCTACTTTCGCCGGCAACTGCAGCAGTTATTCAAATTGCTGGCAAGTGCCCCTTCCCGGCAAATGGCGGCCCAGTTGGGGGGATATGATCTTACCGACTGCGGACAACTGCTTTGGAGCCCGGAATAAATCCCTGACATCCCCTTGCGCCCATGAAGCCTCTGTCATGGGGCTAAAAGCAAAGGACAGCAGATTACACCTTGAGCCGTCGCCAACTGCGGCGGCTTTTTTCATCCAGAAAACTCCAGGCCAAAATCCGCGTCTGTTTGTTGCCTTGGGTCATCTCAAGCACCTTCACCGCCTGTACCTGCTGTTGTGCCAGCCAGCGTTTGCAAGTGGGTAAATGCTCCGCCTTGGACACCAGGGACGTGAACCATAACACCTGGGCCGCATAGTGCTTGCTTTCATGGATCATCCGCTGCAAAAAGCCCGCCTCGCCGCCACTACACCACAGCTCATTGGCCTGCCCGCCAAAATTGAGTAAAGGGGATTTTGCCTCGTGCTTGGGAGCCGCTTTTACTCCCCGGTTGGCGGCCAGATTCCGCAATTTGCGTTGGCTGCCCTGGCTGGCCTCGGCTGCCGAGCGGTGAAACGGGGGATTACACAGGGTGACGTCAAACGATTCACCGGGCTGGATCACCTCGGCAAAAATCTGTTGCGGCTTGGGCTGCAGCCGTAAACTGATGCATTTGGCCAGCTTGGGATTGTGCGCCAGAATCGGTTGCAGGTGCTGCAAAGCCTTGCGGTTAATGTCACTGCCAACAAAGTGCCAGCCATAGATAGCAGCACCCAAAAGCGGGTAAATGCCATTGGCACCGGTGCCGATATCCAGCGCCGTCACCTGTGAACCTTTCGGGGGCGTGCCGCCCTCAGAGAGCAAGTCTGCCAGTTGATGCAGGTAATCTTCCCTACCGGGCACCGGCGGGCAAAGATAACCGGCCGGGATGTCCCAATGGCGGATGCCATAGTGATAACCAAGCAATGCCTGATTCAGCGCTTTTACCGCGGCAGGTTTTGCAAAATCAATGGATAACTGGCCATAAGCCGTGGTGACAAGATGTTTTTTCAATACTGGCAGGTGCCGTGCCAGTGCGGCGAAATCATATCCCTGACGGTGCCGGTTGCGCGGATGCAGTCCTTTCTCACGCCGCAGTGCAGGTGTTGGAGAGTCGATCATGGTTCAGTCGTACAGATAACGGGTAAATAACAGGTTCACCACTATTTTTTTGCCGGTTTCATGCTGCAACAGGCGATTAATGGTTTCAAAACATTCGCGGCGGATGTCTTCACGGCCGGTGAGGGATTTTATTTTGTCTTCGGTCTGGTTTCCCAAAATTTCCACAATGGCAGCCCGCAGCAAAGGGTCATGGTGCTGAATGCTGAGCAGGTCCTGCTGATCTTTCACCATCAATTCGACGCTGATCCGCACAAAGCCGAGTTTTTTGCGGTTAGAGATGTAGTTGGTGACGATTTCCGGCTCAAATCCGTAATAGGCATAACTATCGCTCACGGCGGCGGCCTGAGACTGGTCATTCTCCGCTGCGCCAGCCGGCAAAATGCCGCCCATCCATAACAGCGATAAACATAACAGTATTTTCTTCATGTGATGGCACCACTCCCGTTGGTAACTGACATCTCTGAGGTTCAGCATCAGCAACGCCCATGGTAAACTCCAAGGGTTATCCTATTGTATCGGCTATCTGATGAATCTGACCAGTTCTGGCTTCCCTTTTGGCGATATTATCCAATGGGTTGCCCCCTGCCAACTCCCCGAGCCCGGGCAATGCCAGCGTCAATGGCTGGCGCTGCCCGGCAGCCTTACCCGGCACTTGCGCCGCCATGGAACACGCTTTGAGGTTCACGTACTGGGCGAAGCCGTACTGGCGCCGCTTGCCGGTGAATGGCCCGAGCCTTGCGCCCAGTTATGGGTAAGGGAGGTGTTACTGTGCCTGGATAACCGCCCCTGGGTTTATGCCCGCACGCTGGCACCCACGGCACTGGCACAGCAGCAACTGCTGCAGCTTGGCAAGCGCCCCCTGGGGGAGTTGCTGTTTACCGGTGATGATTTTATTGCCGGTGACACCGAATGGGCCAAAGCCCCGGAAAACGGCCATATACGCCATTTAAGCAACGTGTTGGGGCAACTGTCATCCCAGCCCATTTATGGCCGAAGACGGCATTTTCACTATCATGGGCAACGCTTGATTGTGGCGGAATTTTTCCTGCCGGAGGCGGTAAAACAGCCGCCCCTGGCAATGACGGCCACAACGGCCTAACGGCGGCGTCCCAATGCCACGGCCAAAAGGCCAAGCAGCCATGCCATGCCCATGCTCCCGCCACCACCTGAGCTGCTTGCGGGCGTCACATTGGGGGATGGAATGGTAACCACCACCGTGGCGTTGGCACTGCTGGTGCTGTTATTGCTGTCGGTAATGGTAAGGGTAACGTTGTAACTGCCAGCCGCAGCATAGGTATGGCTCACTGTAGCCAGCGTGCTGCCGTTGCCATCGCCCAGTTGCCACTGATAACGGTAAGGCGCCACGCCGCCGCTTGCCTGACTGCTGAAACTGACATTCTGCCCCTGCTGGTCCACGTTAATCCGGGCAGTGAGGGGTAACACCTCTGGCGTATCGTCACCGCCATCTGTTGCCGTCACCCGGGAGATCCGCACCGTGGCCATGCTGGAATCGGTCTCTTGGGAAATAATCTCCAGTTTCACTCCTAGAGCAGGCAACTTAATGCCCGCTTGGGGCATTTGAGGGGCGCTGTAATCCTCCCGGTCATCAAACGTGCTGTTCGCCGTAAGCGACGTATCACCTTGATAGTCATGCTGATCGTAAAAACTGAACGCTGCGTCGTGTATTTGCACCAAGGTGGGCTGACCACTGATCAGTTGCTGATCCGCATCCACCACCCCAATGAACACCTCGCCTGGATGCTGCTGCACATTGTTGTCATCCTGATCCTCATCCCGTAGCCACACCAGCACCCCGGGGTCATATCCTGCTAATTTCAGGCCGCTGTCAATGCCCCCGTGACTGCGTAACTGCACCAGATAACTTCGGCCCTTTCCCGGGCGGCTGTCACCTGTGCGGATAAAGTCGGTCAATTGCAGCGCCTCATTATGCTGCTCAGCATCATCGGCAAAAATCACCGATGCGTCGTCACTGATGCGGATATTGTCAATCTGGATCCCGTCACCGCTGATGGACTCGTCGGTTTTATAAATCAGGCTGATCTGCTTTTTCGCTCCGGCATACGCGCTTAAATCAAAATCCAGCGTCACCCAGCCATGGCCGTCAGCAGCCGGCAAACTGGCCGATTCGCCGGTAATGATGTTTCTGGCGCTATTGGCACTGTTGGAACTGCGGGTGTAATTCCCCGCAATGGCCACGCCATCCACCAGCAGTTGCCCGTAGTCAAACTCCTCTTCCATGTCCCATCTGGCCTGCATGGTAAGCCGTACATTGGAGCTTACGGGTAACTGCACCTCAAAAGACAAGGCATGATTCAGCTCGTTGCCCCGTCCGGAATAGTATTGGTAATTGCCCGCATATGGAGCGCTTAGGGCCACCTCGCCAGCAGGCAGGGTGATTTCCAGCTGGTTCAGCCTGTCGGCATCGGTTGCCTGATAAAGTGTCACATCGCGGCCTTGCGCGGTCAGCGATGCATAATCAATGGTCTGGGCATTGAGCCAGCGTCCCTGATAACGTTGCTGCAAAAAATCCCTGGCGTAGGGGCTAAAACCCGTAGGTGCGGCACCGGCAGGAGAACCTGTCCAACTGCCGTTTGACATCAATGACCAGGAACCCACCGGCTCCCCGTCACCATTACTGCTGGTATCGTATTCATCCGGTAATCCCAAGTCATGGCCGAACTCATGCACACACACGCCCACGGCAGAATCGATGGGCTGAATGGTGTAGCCAAAAACCCGTTTGCTGGTACCCGGGATCGGCTGCCCGTAAAAGCTGTTGCTGGAGGTCACGAAATAGCGGTGCGACCAGATGGCATCCGCCCCCAATACGCCGCCACCGGCTTCTTCCCCAATGCTGGAGTGGAATACCATCACATGATCAATAATGCCGTCGGCTTCATCCAGATTGCCATCACCGTCCAAATCGTAGGGGTCTTCCACATCATATGACGCCAGCTCAGTGGCAGACATGCTAGCCGCTGCCTGGGCCACTGCCTCTTCTACCAGGGTTGTCACCCGCATGTCGCTGTCGTCATTATCCGGATCATTGGCGCCGTAATAGGCTGCATCATGGGCCGCCCTAAACCAGCCTTTTACATCACCGGTGAAATGGAAACTGTTGCCCGATACCGCTTGGTAATACTGATAGGCAGAAGTGAGCTGCTGCCCTGAAGGGCCGTTAAATCCCGCCGTAGAAAACAGCAAATCCCGGTAATGGGTTGCCGGATAGCTGGCGTAAAACATTTGCGTGTCGGCCGCTGTCAGCCGGTTGCTGTTATAGGGTAAATCGGGGAAGTCCACCAAAACCGCCAACACCTTTACGGTTTTGCTGACATCAGCGCCACTGGCGGCCACCCGCTGCAGTTTGCCGCGATTGACCTGCTGGCTGCGTGCAAATGCCCCATCCCTTAGGCGATGGTATTCCTGCACTTGTTTCTGATGGGTTTTGGACAGGCGCCCGCCTTGCATATAATCCGCCAAAGCCTGTTGCTGCTGGGCTATTGAGGCATTGGCAGCCAACTCGCCGCGTTTTTCCAGCCAGTAGAGGATCTGTTGTGGATTGGCAATCGCACCATCCCGTGGCGTAGGGGCCGCCGTCACCATGGTACTGGCGCCCCACAAGGCAATGCCACTCACAAAACAATGTAAAACTCCACGCTTCATGGCTTAGGCTCCTGCTTACATTTTTTGTAAGCCTGCTGACGTTGGCGGATATAATCGTTGAGGATCTGCTGCTGTTGCTGGGGCGTCATTTCCGGGGTAATCATCCCCTGCTCAAGTAACAACTGATGCAGTTTTTCCCTGTCGATGTGAGGCGCCCCGCTGCCACATGGCACCAAGGGCGCCACGCCCTCACGGGGGGCGGCTTGGGCGGTGTCGGCATGGGATGCGCGCTCAGGCTCGGGCATGGAAGATTGACAAGCACTGGCGCCGGTTAGCCACAAAACGGCGGGTAACCACACCAAGGGTATGCGATTGGCCACAGAATTCCCCATAACATTTTATGAACATCACATTAACTGTAGACAATCATGCAAGACAAGCGGTTCACACTGAAAGTGTAAACTTATTCAGGTTTAATTCAGCCGGGGCATGCAGCGCCCGGCTGTTCGGTGAGGGAATTAATTGACCGCTGACAGATAACGGGCCACGCCATCGAGGAACATCTGCACTGAAATCATCACCAGCACCATCCCCATCAGCCGCTCTACGGCGGTCAGCCCTTTATCACCCAGAAGTTTGTTGAACAGTTCATAAAACAGCAAAATCACCGCACTGGCCGCCCAGGCGGACAGCAAGGCCACGGTCCATTCCATCATTTTGCTGTTATCGGTGTGCGCCAATAAAATCAACGCCGCCAGAATGGAGGGCCCGGCCATCAGGGGAATGGCCATCGGCACAATAAAGGGCTCTTCCCCGGCGGCCAAGCCGGCAATGCCGCCCGGTTGCGGGAAAATCATGCGAATGGCAATCAGGAACAGAATGATGCCGCCGGCAATACTGACACTTTCAGACCGCAGGTTCAGAAAATTCAGGATGGCTTCACCGGCATACAAAAACATCAGCATGATGATCAGGGCAAACACCAGTTCGCGGATGAGCACCCGACGGCGCTTTTTAGGTTCGATATGCCGCAATATGGAGGCAAACACTGGCAGGTTCCCCAGCGGATCCATAATCAGGAACAGCATTACGGCAGCAGACAGAATATCCATGGTTTGTCAGATCAGTAAAAATCAATAAAGTGGGGCATATTGTATAGGTTTTTCCGGGGAAATTCGGCACTATTTGCCGGGATATTTTTCGCGGCCAAACCCCCAATTACCTGCTGCTCATTTTCAATGCGCTTGTTATACTATAACGCTTTTCCATTTCGATGACGGTGCCCATGTTATACCTCGTTGCCAGCTGTATAGCCCTCTTGCTCGGGCCACTTTGCTATCGTTGGTTATCTTCAGGAAGTGGTCTGCACAAGGGGTTGGACGGCTTCATTTTTGTCTCCTTGGGTGGCCTGGTACTGGTACACATCCTGCCGGAGCTGCTGGAGCACGGCGGCATACTGGCATTGCTGTTCGTATTGCTGGGACTTTGGGGGCCATCGGCCAGTGAACGGCTGTTCCACCGCTATTCGGAACTGACCCACAATGTCACCCTGGTACTGGGCATCATTGGCCTGTTGCTGCATACCATTACCGATGGCGGCGCCATGGTGCTGGCACAACAACACAGTGATTACAGCCTGCTGGCACTGGGCGTGATATTGCACCGCTTTCCGGTGGGGCTGGCAATATGGTGGCTACTGAAACCCCACGCCGGTGCCAGATGGGCCTGGACCGTACTGACACTGATGATGCTGCTCACCACCGTGGGCTATATGGCGGGCGAGCAGCTGCTGAACCATTTGAGCATGGATAATACCGTTTACTTGCAAGCCTTTGTCACCGGCTCCATTTTACACGTGGTATTGCATCAACCCCATGGCAATGAGGCAACCGGCAGCAGCCGCTATGAGTTGCATGCCGGGCTTGGCAGCCTGTTGGGGCTGGGATTGCTGACCATTTTGATGCTGATGGACTCCGGGGACCATGCGGCACATGCCCACCGCCATGACACCGTTCAGCTGCTTGACTGGCTGCTGATGCTGGCCCCGGCACTGCTGCTGGCCCACGCCCTGGCCGCCGGCCGTTACGCGCTGGGGCTGCGGCCAGAGACACAACGCCCCTTGCTGCAATGGTTACAACGCCTTGCCAGCCCCGAAGTGATTTTGCTGACCTTGCTGTTGCTCGGCCCGGTGTATGCCCTTATCCAACTGTGCACGCTGTTGTGTATCGGCGGAGTGCTGACCCTTCTTAAAGCCCCTGCGGTAGTGGACTTGCCCCCGGTCCAAACCCGGGCGCTGGACTTTGGCTTCAGCTACGGGATGGATCGCAGCGCGCCCTGGATTGTCTTAAGCCTGTTACTGGCAAA
This sequence comes from Shewanella mytili, assembly GCF_046765975.1. NCBI lineage: Bacteria > Pseudomonadati > Pseudomonadota > Gammaproteobacteria > Alteromonadales > Shewanellaceae > Shewanella > Shewanella mytili. Next base: position 128,126 of record NZ_JBKOUD010000009.1, read on the forward strand.
CCTGATTGGTCACCCGTCGGTGCCGCTCAATAATGACTGGGTACAGGTAGCCGTGCTGGCGCTGGTGTTCATTCCATTACAGTTCAGCCCCCTTGGCAGCACCGTGCTTGCGGCCACGCTTGCCTATAGTGGCTGGAATCCACCGGCGCTGATGATGGCATTGTGCGCCGCCCAACTGCTGAGCATTGCCCAACTGCGGCGCCTGTCGCTGCTGCAAAAAATGGCGGCCTTGCTGCTGTTGGCACTGCCGCTGTTAATTGCCGCATACTGGCATCCCCAATGGCAATTCTTGTTACCGGCCATGCCGCGACTGTCATTGGGCGCCGTGTCATTGCTCGCCGTCCTGTTTGCCATCAGCCTGTTGCGACAAGGCCCTAGGCGGTTTCTCACAGCCCTGAAACCGCAACTGGCAAACCATACCCATCATGCAGCAGAGCATCACCACCATGCGGGGCACCATCATTAAGCGAAGCGGTTGATAGGCGCCACCGAGGCTTTACGCCTGACAAGGAGTCGTTATGTGCATTCTGTTTATTGCGTTGCAGCAGCACCCGGATTATCCGCTGATCCTCTGCGCCAACCGGGATGAATACCATCAACGCCCCACCCAAGCGGCGCATTTCTGGCCCGGGCAGCCACAGCTGCTGGCCGGCAAAGATTTAACCGCTGGCGGTAGCTGGCTGGGCATTAACCGCCAAGGCGCCATTGCGGCACTGACCAACATCCGCGCCCCGCACCTGTTGCGCGACAATTGCCCCAGCCGGGGCGCACTGGTGATTAATGCCCTGCGCCACGGCATCACGGCACAATGGCTCCGGCAACACCGGCAAGAGTACAATCCTTTCAACCTGCTTTATGGCTCTGCCAATGGCCTTTTTTGCTGCAATAGCCTCAGCGGTCAGATCCAGCCGTTAACACCGGGGTACCATGCCATCAGCAATGGCGCACTGGATGACATCTGGCCAAAAATGGCCCGTGGCACCCAGGCGTTGCAGCAATTGATTGGGCGGCAACAAACCGTCAATAGCAACACATTGCTGGACATCATGCGGGATGAAACCCAGGCCAATGCCGGACAACTGCCCACCACCGGCATTGACCGGGCATGGGAGCAGAAACTCTCTTCCATCTTCATCCAGCACCCGGATTACGGTACCCGCAGCACCACTGTGTTACTGCAGCATCGCACGGGCAATGTGGAATTTCTGGAAGTACGCTATGCCCCAAACGCCCAAGCGTGTGAACGCCACCGTTTTCAGTTCAGCCTGCTCCCTTCATAAACAACAGGGGCCGGCGATTTCCTCGGCGGCCCGTGAGCTTGGCAATATCAGTGGTCGCGGGAGGGCGACATTTGCGCCGGTTGCCCGCCATGGTGGCGCAGGCTGCGAATGTCGTTTCCGGTAGGTGCCTGAAATGCCCGCAAATCAAACTGGGGCAAAATGGCAAAGATGTGATCAAAGATATCCGACTGAATCGCCTCGTAATATATCCAGCGGGTATCGTTGGTGAAAATATACAGCTCCAGCGGCAGTCCTTCCGTGGTCGGAGCCAGTTGCCGCACCATTAAGGTCATGTCCTGATGCACCTTGTCGTGATGGCGCAAATACTCCACCAGATAGGCCCGAAATGTCCCCACATTGGTGAGGCGCCGTCCGTTCACCGGCATGTCCATATCCGATACACAGGCGTTGGACTCCCCCAATTCATGGATTTTCTTGGGCAGGTATTCTTTCAGATAATTGATTTTTGCCAGCCGCAGGCGGTCTTCTTCCGTCAGGAAACGGATGGAATTGATGTCGATGTTAATCGCACGCTTGATGCGTCTGCCGCCAGACTCCGACATTCCCTGCCAGTTGCGAAAGGCATCCGACACCAGCGCATATGCCGGGATCATGGTGATGGTTTTATCCCAGTTACGCACTTTTACCGTCGTCAGGGACACCTCCTCTACCGCGCCATCAGCGCCGTATTTGTCCATCTGAATCCAGTCACCGGGGCTGACCATGCGGTTAGCCGCCAACTGAATGCCCGCCACAAAGCCCAAGATGGTGTCTTTAAACACCAACATCACCAAGCCGGTGGCCACACCCAAGCCGCTGAGGAAGTACACCGGCGACTGATCGGCCAGCACCGAGATACACACAATCAAGGCAACAAAGAACAGGAACAGCTTGAACAGTTGCACAAAACTCTTGATGGGCAAACGCCGGCTGATCATTTTGACATCCGCCACCTCATTGGCCGCATCCAGCGCCGCATACAAGGCCCGCACCATCACCACAATTAGCCAGACACTGAGCAGTTTATCCACGAGGGCATTGGTCAGCTGATGGCCGCTAAGCGCCACCGGCACCAGAAAATTCAACACGATGGCCGGTGCCAGTAATGACAGTTTTTCCAGCACCCTGTGCCGCAGGAAAATGTCATCCCAAGAGGCTTTGGATCGCTCAATCATGATGTTCATCGCCCGCACCACGCCGCGACGGATCACCATATAGGTGATCCCGGCCAGCAGCAGGCTAATGGCCACCAATACGGCGGTTGACAGCCAACTGGACGGGTCACTGTCCACCCCGATTCTGGTCAGCCAATCGGTAAACAACTCACGAAAATCTTTTTCCAAGATCATGCTCTCCCAGCCATCCATGTGCCCTGTCGGTTTTGACATGTATCAGTGCAATTGCCTGCTATTTTAATCGCTCTGCCAGCTCCGTTGGAACCGTTATTGCGCCCTTTCTTCGTATTTTTACCGATGCGGCCGTAACCGCCAAAAAGGTGAAAAATGCCATGTAATGCTATTTCCTGGCGGTTTTTCCCCTAGACCCTGGCTTGTGGGCGGGCGAGTCGGCCAGCGGCTGGCATACCGGGCAAAACACGGTGCTGCGCTGCCCGAGACGGATTTCCGATAATACGCAGCCGCAGTGCATGCAGGGCTTGCCGCCGCGGCCGTACACCAGTAACTGCTGGGCAAAATAGCCCGGTTTTCCGTCTGCATTCACAAAATCTTTCAGGGTGGTACCCCCCTGCTCGATGGCCTTGGCCAAAATGGCCTTGATGCCGGTAACCAGCACCCGCAATTGGGCAAGTGGCACCTGAGCGGCCGGGGTTTGGGGATGAATGCCCGCGGCAAACAGGGCTTCGTTGGCGTAAATATTACCCACGCCCACCACGATGGTGTTGTCCATCAGGCACAGTTTTATCGCCTTGGTTTTTCCCAGTAGGCACTGCTGCAACGCTTCGGCATTAAAGGCATCGGTTAATGGCTCCGGCCCCAATTTGGCAAGCAGCGGATGGGCCGCCAGTGGCAGCTCGCACCAGAGCCAAGCGCCAAAACGGCGGGGGTCGTTAAAACGCAGCACATGGCCGTTCGCCAGCTGCAAATCGATATGATCGTGTTTTTCTGCCGGCTTGTTACGGGTGAGAATGCGCAGGCTACCAGACATGCCAAGATGGATGATGGCGGTGCCTGCCAGCGTATCAAGCAGCAGGTATTTTGCCCGGCGCTGCACGGCCGTAATCACTTGCCCTTCGATTTGCTGGGCAAGCGGCGGCACCGGCCAGCGTAAACTGGCATTACGAACCACCAATTTGCTTACCTGCTGCCCCAGCAGCCAGGGCTCAATCCCCCGGCGGGTGACTTCAACTTCTGGTAATTCTGGCATAACAACGGGATCTCTTAAGAGGCATGGGGGGCAGCGCTCAACAGTGGCTGCAGCGATGTTCTGATGCTGGGCGGGATTTGGTACCAGTTACCGGCGGCGGATTTCAGCAAGCCGTGTTCGGCAAACAGTAGCCAAACCTGGGCTTCATGATCGGTCAGCTGCAACAGTAATTCCTGGGGTTTGCCAAAGGCGTCCTGTGGTGGCGCTTCCAACAGGGGAGAGACACGGATCTGCAGCCAATGATTGACCCACTGCTGGCAATTCAGCACTTTTTCATCACACTGCCATGCACCCTGACCATTGCGGGCCATCCAGATCCCGGCCAACTGCAGTTGCTGTAACTGAGCGCCGTTATCGAACAAGGGCACGGTGGCCTTGGGGGTATCGTGGGTGTGCTTGTCCAGCAGTGTCAGTAATCCCACCATCACCACCGAGGCGACGATGATGATGTTATTCCATTGTCTGCGGCTTAGTGCCATGGTGATAACTCCCGGTGAACACGGCGTTTAGTGTATCACCGGGATAACCTCAGCCACCAGTGGCATTCATGAAGCGCAAAATCTGCGGGCTGTCAGGCTGGTCAAAGTGATGGGAACGGGGCTTGCGCTGCAAGGCCTCGGTAATGGTCTGCTGCAACAGCGGCAAATCGTGGGGGTGCTGACGCACCACGGGTTTTAAGTCCACCGCGTTTTCATTGCCAAGACAAAGCAGCAAGCGACCATCGGCTGTCACCCGCACCCGGTTGCATTCATGGCAGAAATTATGGCTGTGTGGCGAAATGAAACCGATGTGGATATTGCTGTCAGGCATCTGAAAATAACGTGATGGCCCGCCGGTACGCCGGTTGGACAAGGTCAGGGGATAGTGTTGCTCAATCACCTGCTGCACGTCATCACTGGACATGTAACGTGGCGACTGCCGCTCGGCCATTTCCCCGAGGGGCATCTCTTCGATAAAGGCGATATCCAGCCCCCGGCTGCGGCAAAATTCCACCAGCGCCAGGATTTCATCCTCGTTACGCTGCTTGAGAATGACCGCATTGACCTTGATGCGTTCAAACCCCGCATCCAGGGCGGCATCAATCCCGGCAATCACCCGCTCCAGCTTGCCAATGCGGGTCAGCGCCTGAAAGCGCATGGGATTGAGGGTATCCAGGCTGATATTGAGGCGGGACAGCCCGGCCGCTTTCAGGGCCGGTGCCAGTTTGGTGAGGTGCGAGCCATTGGTGGTCATCGACAACTCACGCAGTCCCGGCAGCAAATTCAACCGTTCCACCAATTGGATCACGTCCCGGCGCATCAACGGCTCACCGCCGGTGAGACGGATTTTGGTGACCCCCATCTGTGTGAATGCCTGGCACACGTGTGCCAGCTCTTCCAGAGACAGCACCTGATGCTTGGGCAGAAACCGGGGATTGTCCCCCATGCAGTAAACGCAGCGAAAATCACATCTGTCAGTTACCGATAACCGCAAGTATTCTACTTTGCGGGAAAAACCATCGCTGAGGCCCATAACCATACCTCACAGCAGTTCGCCAAAGGGCAGAATGTAAAGGGGTTGTCCAGCCTCGACGGCGTCGTCCCGCTCACCTATTACCGCCAGGCAATTGGCCTTCACCATGGAGCTGAGCATGCCGGAGCCTTGGGCACCGGTAGCGCGTACATGCAACTGGCCATCATTGCCCAACTGGGCAATGGCGCGGCTGAATTCGGTACGGCCCTGACGGCTTTTGAATTTTTCATCCGCAATGGCAGGCAACAGTTGTGGCTCCCAAGCGTTTTCACCGGCAAGTTTACGCAGCGCCGGTTGTACAAACAGCAAAAACACCACCATGGTGGCTACCGGGTTACCCGGCAAGCCGAAGAACAGGGCATCCTTGACCTTGCCAAACGCCAGCGGCCGCCCCGGACGCATGTTAATCCGCCAGAAGTGGATTTCGCCAATGGCTGCCAACACTTTTTTAATGTAATCCGCATTGCCCACAGAAACACCGCCGGAGCTCAGTACCACATCGGCCTTGGCCGCCGCGCCGGACAGTGCCGCGGTCAACGCGGCTTCGGAATCTTCAATAATGCCAAGATCAATCACCTCACATCCCAGCCGTTTGGCCATGGCCTTGATGGTGAAGCGATTGGAGTCGTAAATGCAGTTGGGTTTGAGTTCGCTGCCGGGTTGGCAGACCTCATCACCGGAGGAGAATACCGCCACCACCGGGCGGCGCCGGGTTTGCACCTTGGCAAATCCCAGTGATGCCAACAGCCCTTGCTCGGCCGCGCCCAAGCGTTGCCCAGCGGCCAAGGCTACGGCGCCTTTGGCAATGTCTTCACCGGCCAGACGCACATTTTGACCGCACTTGAGTTTGCCGGAAAAACTCACCTTGCCGTCGCTTTCGCTGGCAAGCTCCCGCGGCTGCATCGCATTGGCACCTTGCGGCAATGGGGCGCCGGTCATGATCCTCACCGCTTCACCAGCCTGCAGCACTCCGTCATAGCTGTGCCCTGCCAGCACCTCGCCTTTTATCACAAACTCTTGCGGCAACGGCTCACTGTAAACAAAGGCGTAACCATCCATGGCAGAATTGGTATGTTGCGGCACATTTACCGGGGAGATGGCATCTTGCGCCAGTATGCGGTTATCACACTCATCCAGCGCCAGGGTTTCGCTGGCAGCGACAGGCGTTACCTGTGCCAGGATTTTTTCAATGCCCTGACGCACCGCCAGATTGTCGCCATGGCCGGTTTCGCAGGCATCCAGCGGTAACGGTTTGGCAGCAGGTGCCTGCCATTGCTCGGCATACTGCAGGACAAAATCGGCAATCTGCTGGATGTTATTGATATCCAGTCGTTGGATTTGCGCCGGCAATTGGGTGTCATCGCAGCAGGCTACTGCCAGAATGTTGGGGTCTTCGGTATAAATGAAGGGTTTGCCCAATGCCGCCCGGTGCAATTCGATTTTGGGCAGGGCCAGTTTCTTAAAGCCTTCCACCAAGACCAAATCGGCCTGATCCGCCTCCAACTGTTGCAACAGGTGCTCTAAATCCGGGTCGGATTCTTGCGGGTCTTCGGTCATCAGTGCCCAGCGCACATGGGAGGCCACCAACAGCTGCCGGGCACCGGCTTTGCGCATTTCGTAACTGTCTTTGCCGGGAATGTCCACGTCAAAGTCATGATGGGCATGCTTGAGCACTGCCAGGCGCAGTCCCCGTTGTTTGAGTACCGGGATTAACTGCTTCAGTAATGTCGTTTTACCGGTACCGCTGTAGGCACAGAACCCCAGAACAGGAATGGGAAGCGGGTTGTGGAAAACAGTGCTCATAGAAACCTCTTTAAGCTTTTGCTATCACTGCAGCCAATTGCTGTTTCTGTTCATGCGTGTTGACGTTCACAAAAGCATTGGGCTGATCGGCAAATGATACTTTGGCCACCTTCATGTCGGCATACCAGCTTTCAACTCGGCGCTGGCCGCTTTCCAGATAGCGCTTTAACGATTGCCCCAGTTCAGGTTTCAATAACATTACGACGGAATGATCACGCTCACCGTCGGTTGCAACCGCCAGGTCGGCATCTTCTGCCAGTAACTGCTGCTGCATCCGTTGCGCAAGATCCCGCGGTAATAATGGACAATCGCAAGGCACCACCAGCATTAAATCGGACTTGCATCCCATTAATCCGCTGTACATGCCCGCTAACGGCCCAAGAAAACCTTCCAACTGATCGGCAAAGACCTCTAAACCGAACGCAGCATACCTTTCCTGATGCTTGTTGGCGTTGATCCGTATCTTATTTACTTGATCTTTAAGCCGGTCAATTACATGGGTGATCATGGGTTGGCCCAACAGGTCTATCAATCCCTTGTCTTCTCCGCCCATGCGCCTTGCCAGTCCACCGGCAAGAATTATTGCTTCAATCTGCTGCGACATGATGTCTGTTCAACTCCGCGTGTGTCCCCTGATGTAACCGGGAAATGTGAATCTGTGCTGATTCAATCAGCCAGCGCTCCTGGCACAGATGAACCAATCCAGCATCCTGATGACTGCTTATCAGTAATCCGGTTCCCTGATTCTTAAGCTCGCCGATCATCCCCAGTACCAGCTGCTGGGACATCCTATCCATATTGGAAATCGGTTCATCCAGCATCAGTAACGGGGGTTTTAACAACCAGGCCCTTGCCAAGGCCAGCCGTTGGCGCTCCCCGCCAGAAAGCGTTGCGGCATTGGCCCGCAACAGCTTGCCCAGCTGTGCCTGCTCAATGGCAGAAGCCATTCGCTGCTGTTGTTCGGCGAGTCCCAGCACGCTGTAGCGCTGGGCCAATTGCAGATTGTAGCTGACGTTGCCTTCAAAAAGGTAGGGATGCTGGTGCAAATATAGCGCTTTTCCCAACAGGGAATGCTTTCGCCACCAAGGGGATGCAGGAAAGCCTTCCGCCACAATGCGGCCTCGGGTAGGGCGCAATAACCCCGCCAGCAGTTTCATCAAGGTGGTTTTGCCGCAGCCGTTATCCCCTTGCAGGTAAATGGCATCATGTTCCCTGAAACACAGCTGAGGAGCAGTAAACAGTAAGCGTTCACCAAAGCGCATCTCAAGATCGCTGGCAACAATTTTGAACATGTTGTTTCCTAATGACTTCGAGGCTGAGCCGTACCACGCAGTACGCCCAACATAAAATTCAGGATCAGTGACAAAATCAGCAACACCAGCCCCAGGGCGATGGCCTGGGCAAAATCACCTTTGCTGGTTTCCAGGGCAATGGCCGTGGGGATGTTGCGGGTAATATGGGCAATATTGCCCCCCACCATCATGGAACAGCCCACTTCGGTCACAATGCGGGAAAACGCCGCTATCACGGCCATCAGCAAAGGTACCCGCAATTCCCGGCAAACTACCCATACCGCTCGCAACCAGCCAGCCCCCAAGGTGCGGCAAGTTTCCCAGGCGCGCTTGTCCACACTGGTAAAGGCGGCGTGGCTCATGGCAATCAATACCGGTGCACAAATCATCATTTGCCCAAGGATCATCCCTTTTTGGGTAAACAGCCAGCGTAAATCGCCCAGCGTACCGTTGCGGGTCAACAGCAAATAGGCAAGCAACCCAATGACAACCGTGGGGACGGACTGCAGAGTTTGCACCAGGTTAATGACAGCCCAATGCCCGGGAAAACGCCGGAAGGCCAGCAAAAAACCCAGGATAAGACAGGGGAACAAGGTGACAAGCAGCGCCGCGAACGACACTGAAAAAGACACTGAAATAATGGACCAGATTTCAGGATCAAGAGAAAACAGCAGACCAAAGGCCTGCTGTATCAACACTAACCAACCGTCTGTCATTTGTGGTAAGTGGCTTTAAACAACTGCTGTCCTTGCACTTTAAAACCGTTAATCAACTGTTGGCCTTTATCGCTTACCAGCCAATCGCTAAAGGCGCGGGCCCCTTTGTGGTTCAGTTCAGGATATTTGGCAGGATTGATCAAAATCACCTGATAAGGGTTGGCCAGCATGCTGCCGCCATCAAAATCCACGGTCAGCTCCAGCTTGCCTTTATAAGCGATGTAAGTGCCACGGTCAGACAAGGTGTATCCCTGCATTTCGTTGGCCATCAGCAGGGTTTTGCCCATGCCCTGACCCACAGCGCGGTAACCGGCAAACTCAGGTTTAACGTTGGCGGCTTTCCAGATCAGCAATTCTTTTTTATGGGTGCCGGAGTCATCGCCACGGGAAACAAACGGCACATCAGACTTGGCAATCTTGGCAAAGGCTTCTTCAGCGGTTTTGCTGTCGCGGATTTTGGCAGGGTCATTTTTGGGGCCCAGTACCACGAAATCGTTTTCCATCACACCGCGGGGTTCCACGCCAAAGCCGTCATTCACAAACTTGGCTTCCGCATTCGGGGCATGGGTCATCACCAAGTCCACATCACCCTGTGTACCCAGTTTCAGCGCCTTGCCGGTACCGGTGGCAATCACCTGCACCTGATAACCAGTGTCAGCTTCAAATTGTGGCAGAAGATAACCAAGCAGCCCTGAGTTCTCAGTACTGGTGGTAGTGGCCAGTTTTACCGCTTTTGTATCCTGTGCTTGCGCAGAGGCACTCAACAACATCCCTGCAGCAACAACGCACCCCAACAGTTGTTTCATTTTCAGCATGATAGCTCCTATGATTTATTGAACATCAATCCGCACACGGGTTTGTGCCTGTTGTTCATTTTTTATTTCGGCCACCACGTAGCAAATTCAATGCCATTGTCATTTTTGCGCATTCTTTGTACCAACGCGCCACCTTGTGTGAACCTTATCACAACTCCATTAAAAACCATCCAGACAATTTGTCACACCCTACTTTTTACATGGTCCATACTGACCAATAAGAGCAACATCAATGATAGAATGTCGGTCAAATGAGTCAAAATGTCTTGCAGATGAATGCCATGAGTCAAATTGATCCGCCATTAAAACCACTGCCATCGGCAGTGTCGGTTCTGATTGTTGATGATGAGCCGGGAATGCGCAGTTTCCTTAGCAAAGCGCTGGCCAAAAAGTTTGCGTTGGTGGAAACCGCCGCCAGCGTGGAGGAAGCTGAACAGCTGCGCAGCCGCTGCCATTTTGACCTGCTGATTGTGGACATTCGCCTGCCCGGACGCTCCGGCATTGAATGGCGTGAAGCGCTCGATGATCAGGAGCGCCGCTCCGACATCATTTTTATGACCGGTTACGCCGACATGGATGTGGCCATTCAGGCGCTGCGAGCCGGTGCATCCGATTTCATTCTCAAACCGTTTCATCTGGATCAGATGATGCAGTCGGTCGACCGCTGCATTGAGCGGCGGTTGCTGAAGCGGGAAAACCTGATGCTGCGCCGCGAGGTGTCTGCCGGTTATTCCTCTTCCATCATTGGCAACAGTGATGCCATGAAAGAGGTAAAACGCATCATTGAACGGGTGGCGCCCACCAATGCGGTGATCCTGATTGAGGGCGAATCCGGTACCGGTAAGGAGCTGGTTGCCAGACAACTGCACCTGCTCAGTGGCCGTCAAGGACCGTTTGTGCCGGTAAACTGCGGAGCCATTGCCCCGGAATTGCTGGAAAGTGAGCTGTTTGGCCATACCGCCGGCGCCTTTACCGGTGCCAAAGGCAACCGGGAAGGGCTGTTCAGCTTCGCCTCCGGCGGCACCATTTTCCTCGATGAAATCGGTGAAATGCCGCTGAAAATGCAAACCTCACTGCTGCGGGTACTGGAACAAAAATCCATCCGCCCCGTGGGCAGTGAAAAAGAAGTGGCCATTGATGTGCGCATCATCGCTGCCACCAACCGCAAGCTGGCAGAAGAAGTGGAGTCCGGCGGTTTTCGGCGGGATCTGTTCTACCGCCTGAATGTGCTGAATATCGTGATCCCGCCACTGCGGCAACGCCCGGAAGACGTGGTGGAACTGACCCATCATTTCACCCGGCAACTGGGCGCAGAGCTGGGTGTTAGGGAAGTGGTCTGGAGCCATGAAGACCTGCTCAAACTGCAACAATATGCCTGGCCGGGCAACATCCGCGAACTGCGCAACATGATTGAGCGCTGTTTATTGCTGGGAAAACCGCCGGCGGAATACTGGAAAGACCTGCCCAAAATGGAGCAACCGGTCCAAACCGGCTACCCGCTGGACTGGCCGCTTAAAGAGGTGGAACGGGATCATGTCACCGCCGTGGTGGATGCCCATGCCGGCAATAAATCGGCAGCGGCCAGGGTGCTGGGTGTTTCCCGCAAAACCCTGGATCGCAAATACAAAGAGTGGTTTGACAACCTGCCGGGGGCGGAGGATTAAGTGTCACTGTTCCGGCGCATCTTCGGCATCACCTGGCGGCAAATGCAGGCCAAGGTGCGCTATCGCATCCTGATCCTGACGCTGCTGCCCATCTTGCTCACCTTGGTGAGTTTGGTGTTCATCACCATTTACTGGAACATCAGCTATACGGGCAAGCAGCTGTTCATGAAGGTGAAGGCGGATTTGACCGTAGCCATGAACACCCTGTCATCGGTGCAGGATCACCAGGAAAAGTTGCTTGAGCGCGTCATGCACTCCTATGAGTTCCAAACGGCTTTTCGGGCGCTGAAAAATGACAACCCCCAACAACTGGCCCGCATTCGGGCACTGCTGCAACAACAGCAGCAAGTGCTGGATTTGGACTTTTTGCGACTGGTGAGCATTGATAACGTAGCCAACGATCCGCGCTTGCGGCAAATGTTGCCCAACGTGATTGATCATCAGGCCTATTCCGGGCTAATGGTACTCAATGCTGCCGAGTTGACCCGCATCGACGGCCATTTGGCACAGCACGCCCTTGTGCCGATTATTGCCACCCTGCGGGCCCAAACGCCCCAGGCGGCTGAAGAAAACCGGGGATTGCTCAGTCGCAGCCTGTTACCCATTCCTGATGCCCAAGGCCATGTAGGCTGGTATCTGGATGGCGGCACCATGATCAACGGTGACACCCGCATCGTGGATCACATCCGCGACTTGGTATACGACAAAGGCACCTTGCCGGAAAATTCCATCGGCACCGTGACCATCTGCCTCGACAACATCCGCATCAGCACCAATGTGCCACTGCATACCGGCCCTGGACGTGACCAGATGCAAGGCCGGGCGCTGGGCACGCTGGTCTCGGAAGAAGTGCGCAAGAAAGTGCTGGAACAGGGTAATCTCTGGATTGACCGCGCGTTTGTATACAATGACTGGTTCATCTCGGCTTATGCACCGCTAAAAGACATACGTGGCCAACGTATTGGCATGATTTACAGCGGTTTTTCTGAGGCGCCATTCATCTACAACTATCTGCTGAACATTATCGAGCTGGGCACCATCCTGATGCTGGTGCTGCTGGTATCAGGCATGTTGGTGTACCGTGGCGCCTACAGTTTGCTACTGCCCATTGAACGGATTCATCATGTGGTCAATGCGGTGCAATCCGGCCGCAATATGCGCATTGGCGCCCTGGGGCTCGACAGGGACAATGAACTGTCCAATCTTGCGGAGCAATTTGACCGCATGCTGGATTTGCTGCAACACCGCAATGCCCAAATCCAGGCAGCCGCCGAGCAACTGGAAATGAAAGTGGAAGCACGTACCCGCAGTTTGCAGGAGAAAACGGAAGAACTGCAGCAAAACGTAAAACTGCTGAACGAAACCCGCCACCAACTGGTAACCAACGAGAAACTCACCGCCCTTGGCGAACTCACCGCCGGTATCGCCCATGAAATCAACAACCCCACCGCCGTGATCCTGGGCAACATGGAACTGCTGCGCTACGAGCTTGGCGATAACGCCAAGGTGGTGGAAGAAGAAATCGATTTGATCATTCAGCAGGTGGGGCGCATCAGCACCATCATCCGCAGCCTGTTGCAATACAGCCGCCCTGGCGAATTTAACGCACCACTGGAACTACAGCAACTCACGCCCATTATTGATGAAATGCAGTTGTTGGTTCGTCACTCCCTGGGAAAACAGGAAGTGGTATTGCTGCCGGAATTAAATGCCAGCCATCCGGTAGAGGTCAATCGGCCCCAACTGCTGCAGGTGCTGATTAACATGGTGATGAATGCCGCCCATGCCATGGACGGCAAAGGCCGAATCTGGATACGCACCTATGATTGGGTGATAAACAACGAGCCCGTAGGCGCCAAGATTGAGATTGAAGATGAAGGCCGCGGGATCCCAGAAGAGCAGTTGGGACGCATTTTTGATCCCTTCTACACCACCCGCAAAGATGGCACCGGCCTTGGCTTGTCCCTCAGCTACGGCATTATCAATCGCATCGGTGGCAGCATTGAGGCCCGCTCAACAGTAGGCAAAGGCACGGTGTTTACCATCAGCCTTTATCACCAGGCAAAGGAGCCGTTCAATCCGCCTTATGATGAGCTGCTGTTCAAACAGCGGGACAACACATCCCCAGACAACTGAAAAGGCAAAAAAAAAGCCGGGTAAAAAAACCCGGCCACCAAGAGTGTGTGTGAGCAATGTCGTGCTTTGCAAACTCAGGAACACCATAATTCAAAGTCATACCACTGAACTTGTCATTAAGGATGAGTTTTTGGAACGCGAGTTAATAGTAATAATTCTCATTTATATTTGCAACTCTTTTTTTGCACTGCCCATCCATTTGCTTAAAGATGATTATCGCCTGTGGAGCAGGCAATCACCTTACTGATTTGCGCCATGCTGCGACCGCTGCATTGCTGCCAGTGATTGAACACGGCCTGCACCTGGCTCAACCCACTTTTTGAGGTAAAACCGGCATCCACCAACTTGTGAGTGGTCAAATAGCTTTTGATGTCTTCCGTCAGCAAAAAGGTGTCCTTGCCGATATGGCGCAAAAAATAGGGGCCGGTATTGCCACCCAAACGGGCACCACGCTGCTTCAGTTGCTGCCATAAACCGGTAATTTCTTCCACGGGCCACAGGGCAATGTAACGGGCCAAGCTGCCATGCTCCTGGGCAATCTCACGCACCATCAGCGCGTTATCATAAATGGCCTGGGTTTTCGTTAAGTGGCGAATGAGCTGTGGGTCCGCTGCCCGCTGCTGAAGCTGCTCAGGCGATAACAGCAAGATTTTCAGCGGATCGAACTCAAAAAATGCCTGTCGATACTGGGGCCATTTATGCTCCACCACTTTCCAGACAAAGCCGCTTTGAAACACCTGCTTGCTCATGGCCGATAACAGCTCCGCATCGGCATACTGCAGCAACTCGTCTTCACTCAGCACCTGGGGCAAAAGGCTTTCCAGCTGCGCTGTACCGCCTTTACGCTCACAGGCGCGGGCATAAATGGCATCAAATGATTCAGGTTTGTTCATGGTTTGCATCCCTACTTGATTTCCACACACTGCCCATGACTGACGCCATGTTTACCGGTGAATAAAATAAAAAAACAATCACACAGGATTGCGGTTGTTTCAGCTCAATGCCTTGGCTTTTACGTCACAACAGCAAGTGCAGCCTTACTGGTTCTGCTGTTTTTTGGCCTGCAGCAGCTGCTTCCAGAGCAACACGTCATCGGGCAACTGAGGGGTTTCCCCTTGATAGTGCACGGCATTGAGCAACGCATCAATGGTGATTTTTTTGCCGTTACAAACAAAAAGCCCCCGCACATTGGCAATGGCATGCAGCCCGCGCTCACTGACAAAACGCTGTTCGATGTAAAAATATTTTTCGTCCCAGCCCAGCACCCGGGTATCAATATTGAACTTGCTCAACGGTTTGATATCCCGAATAAAAGTAAATTCGGAAGCATTGACTACCGGCAACCATTTACGCTGCCAAAAAGCTTTCAGCAATCCCATTTCAGCCAACATGAAGGTACGGGCCAAGTCCATCAGTGCCGGATAGCGGGCATTGGTCAGATGCAGGTTGATATCGCAATCGCTGGGCCAGGCGCGAAACGACAAACGCGACACCTCAAGGAAACCGATGCGACGGGCATGACGCATGCGCCACAGTAACATCCAGAACAGACGGAAATACAGATTCATGTTGTTCACTCAGTAGTCTAATTAAGCTCAGGCTAACAGAGGTCATACCAGCCAACAAGGGGTAACGGGAGGCACAAAAAAGCCAAAGGCGCCTAATGGCACCTTTGGCTGTCACAACGGTGAAATAGCAACCTTACACGGCAATGCCGGAATGACGCAGCAAGGCATCAATGCTGGGTTCCCGCCCACGGAAACGAACAAACAGCGTCATGGGTTCTTCAGAACCGCCATTTTCCAAAATGGCGTGCAGAAAATCCCGGCCGGTCTGTTCATTGAACACGCCCTCCTCCTCAAACCGGGAAAACGCGTCTGCCGACAAGACCTCGGCCCATTTGTAACTGTAGTAGCCGGCGGCATATCCACCGGCAAAAATATGGGCAAAACCATTCTGGAAACGGTTGAATGCAGGCGGAATTACCACCGCCACCTGACGGCGCACCTCATCGAGCATCTGCTGGATATGAGGCCCTTTTTCGGGGTCGTATTCCTGGTGCAGACGGAAATCGAACAGGGCAAATTCCAGCTGGCGCAGCATCATCATGCCGGACTGGAAGTTTTTCGCCGCCAGCATCTTGTCCAGCATGGCTTTGGGTAACGGTTCACCACTTTGGTAATGGCCGGAAATTTCCGCTAAAGCTTCAGCTGACCAGCACCAGTTTTCCATGAACTGGCTGGGCAGTTCCACCGCATCCCAAGGCACCCCGTTAATGCCGGAGACGCCGGCCACATCCACTTTGGTCAGCATGTGGTGAATGCCATGGCCAAACTCATGGAATAAGGTGGTCACTTCATCGTGGGTAAACAGTGCCGGTTTATCCCCCACTGGCCGGTTGAAGTTACAGGTAAGATAGGCCACCGGTTTTTGCAGCCCTTGCAACGTCATGCGCCGGCTGCGGCAATCGTCCATCCAGGCGCCGCCGCGCTTGCCTTCACGGGCATATAAATCCAGGTAAAAACTGCCGCGATACTCGCCGGTTTCATCGATCAGTTTGAAAAAGCGCACGTCAGGATGCCAACGGTCGAATGCCTGCTCCTCGTGAATATCCATGCCGAACAGGCGTTTTACGGTATAAAACAGGCCGTGCAATACCCGATCTTCCGGAAAATAGGGGCGCAGTTGCTCTTGGGAGATCTCGTATTTGTGTTGTTTCAGCTTTTCGGCGTAATAACTCAAGTCCCAGGCAGCCAGTTCGTTGATGCCGAAATGTTCCTTGGCAAAGGCTTGTAATTCGGCCAATTCCGCCTTGGCCTGCGGTTTGGAACGCAGCGCCAATTCATTAAGAAAGGCAATGACCCGAGCGGGAGACTCCGCCATTTTGGTGGCCAATGATTTTTCGGCAAAGGTGTCAAATCCCAGCAACCGGGCCAGCTCGTAACGCAGTTGCAAAATTTCATCCATTAACGGGCCGTTATCAAATTGTCCGGCATTGGGCCCCTGATCGGAGGCTCTGGTCACAAATGCCCGGTAACACTCTTCCCGTAATTCCCGGTTATCGCTGTACATCATGACCGGCAAATAGGATGGAAAATCCAAGGTGAACAGCCAGCCGTCCTGCTGTTTGGCCTCGGCCATGGCTTTGGCCGCATCAATGGCCGATTCCGGCAACCCTGCCAGTTGGGATGGGTCGGTCACCAGTTTGTGCCAAGCGTGGGTGGCATCCAGCAACTGGTTGGAAAATTGGCTGGAAAGCTCACTCATCCGCTTGACGATTTCACCGTAGCGCACTTTTTGTTGCGCCTGCAGCCCAATGCCAGACAGCTCGAAATCACGCAGGCTGTGCTCAATCACGGTTTTCTGTGCCTGGGACAACTCGGCAAACGAGGGGGCGTCATGCAATGCTTTATACGCTTGGTATAACCCCTCATGCTGCCCAACATAGGTGCCATATTCCGACAACAGCGGCAAGCAGGCATCATGGGCGGCGCGCCATTGGGGGTTGCTCACCACGGAGTTCATATGGGAAACCGGAGACCAAATCTGGCTCAGCTCATCATCGGTTTGCTCCAGCGGCGCCACCAGATTTTCCCAAGTGTAAGGGCCGCCACTGGCCAACACTTCATCAATTTTTGCACGGCACTTGGCAATGGCCTGTTCCACCGCAGGCTGAATATGTTCCGGTTTGATGCTGGAAAAAGGAGGTAATTCACTGGCTTGCAGTAACGGATTGGTCATTGTCGATCCTTAATGAAAATAGTATGAAGCAACATTCCTATAGATAAGGCCTTCACCGCCCTTTATCAAGGCACCAGGCAAACTTAAACGTTAGCAGGCACTAACAAAGAACCGCGGCACAATCACCGTGCCAGATCACAATTTTCAGCGCTGCTTGCAGGAAATTCTCAGCAATGCCTTTGTGATCATAAATAATAGTCATTATTATTTACACTTTTCAGTTCATCCTTACAATTCCTCGTCAATGCCGTTTTGGGTATCTCACAGGGTCTTCACCATGCACTACACCATGACATTGCTGTTATTGCTGATTGCCATGCCAATATTGGCCAACGAGCAGCGCGAAACCGAGATTTATATGGACTGGCAAAGCCGCTATGTGTCGGAAGGACGTGATAACCTGCCCCGTGGCGGCATCGTCTGGAGTGGCATTGAGCAGCAACGCGGCGCCTGGCACTGGTATGGTCGCCAGGGCATTGGCGACAGCACCCGCTTTGTGGAAATCAATCTGGGCGTGCAGTACCAATGGCAATTACCGGCAGGGGTGATGCTGACCACCGGTTATAAACGGGCGCAAATTTTTGCCGGCAGCAACAGCAGTAACAATGAATTGTCTGCCGGATTGGCTTACCAGGGCTGGCACTGGCTAACACCCAGCCTGACCTACAGCTATGCCAGCAAGGCCAGAGGCGCCTTCATGGAGTTCAGCCTCACCGGCCACTGGCAACCCACCCCGTTGTGGCTGGTGGCGCCTTATGTCACGCAAGGCTGGGATTTTGGCATGGCATCCCCTTCTCACGACGGCCCCAATCACTTCCAGTTTGGAATGGAAACCGCCTACAGCCTCACGACCCAGTTGCAACTGGCACTGCAGTTACATCGCAGCATCGGCCTGGATGACATCACCCGCCAACGCCCCAACGCAGACACGGAAGTACACAGTAACCAGAATTTCGGCGGTCTGGCACTCCGGTACCGCTTTTAGTCGGCTGTCCGACTCGCGCCGCGCTTGCCAGCGCCTATACTTGGGCTGTCGAAGGAACGACGGTTCAGGAGGCGGCAAGATGCGCTCAACCACGCCCACCGCGGCAGTCATCATGATCACCCTTTATGCTGGCAGCCCGCTGCCATCCAGCGCCATGGTGCCCCACCAGCCACCGCCCGCTGCACAGCGGGCGGTAGACGCCAACGGCAATCCACTGCCCATTCCCCGGGAATTTGAAGCCGCACTGGAGTATCGCTCCCGCGAGGCCGATGTGCCGGTCATCAAAAACACGCCTCAAAAACGTGCCCGCAAGTCGCGTCAAAAGACCGCGCCACAGGTGGCCGATGATGCCAGTTGCCGCTGGTTATATCAGCGCATGACCACATTGCAAAACCGGTTGCAGCAACAAAGTCACATCGACAAATACCTGCAGGTGGAGCTGGGACGCTACCGTCAGCAATGGCGATGCCTGAAATGTGCCAAAGGCGGGCCCGGCAGCGCCGAGTTATCCCGTTGTCGGCCATAACGGCACAAATCACGCCGCTGGTCAGCGGTTATAAATCTCCCTACAATGGCCCTCTTGGCGACAGCAACCACTATCGCCGTGTCAACAAATGGATTTTTACGGGAGTTGTCACATGACCCAACATTTCGACTATATCTGCCTCGGCGCTGGCAGTGGCGGCATTGCCTCAGCCAATCGCGCGGCCATGCGCGGCGCTAAAGTGTTGCTCATTGAAGCCCAGCACCTTGGCGGGACCTGCGTTAACGTAGGATGTGTTCCCAAAAAAGTGATGTGGTATGGCGCCCATGTGGCAGAGGCCATGAAGCTGTACGCCGCCGATTATGGCTTTGATGTCAACATCAAGCAGTTTGACTGGAATACCCTAGTCAACAGCCGGGAAGCCTATATTGAGCGCATCCATGGCGCCTATGAACGTGGGCTTGCCAATAACAACATCACCTTGGTACAGGGCTACGGCCAGTTTGTGGACAATCACACCATTGCCGTCAACGGCCAGCATTACACGGCTGACCATATCCTCATTGCCACTGGCGGCCACCCCACCATTCCCCAAATTCCCGGCGCCGAATACGGTATTGATTCTGACGGATTCTTTGCCCTGCGCCAGCAGCCCAAACGGGTCGCCGTGGTAGGTGCAGGCTACATTGCCGTTGAAATTGCCGGCGTACTGCACGCCCTTGGCAGCGAAACCCACCTGTTTGTACGCAAACATGCACCGCTGCGCAACTTCGACCCCATTCTTTACGAAACCCTGGTTGAAGCCATGGCCGCTGACGGCCCCACACTGCACACCCACAGCATTCCCAGTGCCGTTACCAAAAATGACGATAACAGCCTGACCTTGCAACTGGAAAACGGTGAGTCCTGCAACGTTGATTGCCTCATCTGGGCTATCGGCCGCCAACCCAATACCGCCAAGCTGGGGCTGGAGAATACAACCGTGGAACGCGATGCCAAAGGGTATGTCATTACCGACGGCTGGCAAAACACCACCGCCCCCGGCATCTATTGTGTGGGTGATATCATGGCTGGTGGCGTGGAGCTTACACCGGTTGCGGTCAAAGCCGGCCGGCTGCTGTCAGAACGCCTGTTTGGCAATCTGCCGCAAGCCAAAATGGATTATCAGAATATCCCCACCGTGGTTTTCAGCCACCCGCCCATTGGCACCATGGGGCTTACCGAAGCTGAAGCCAAAACCCGCTTTGGGGAAGATAACGTCAAAGTGTACAGCTCCGGCTTTACCGCCATGTATACCGCCGTCACCACCCACCGCCAACCCTGCAAAATGAAACTGGTATGCGTGGGTGCAGAAGAGAAAGTCGTGGGCATTCACGGCATCGGGTTTGGCATGGATGAAATGCTGCAAGGGTTCGGTGTCGCCATCAAAATGGGTGCCACCAAGGCCGACTTTGACGCCGTAGTGGCCATCCACCCCACCGCCTCAGAAGAGTTCGTGACCATGAGGGGTTAATGTCGAAAACCCACCTACACACGTTCTTACTGTAGAAAAACCGATAGGCCAGAGCCTCGTTCTCTGGCCTTCATTTATCGACTCACTGCCTCTTCTAACACGGTTATGCCCCAAAGCTTGTTTCACATGACTGAACTAGCTTTGCTTGGTACTGTTCTGTTGACCAAATTTCAGTAATGCTACAAAGTGTCTACTCTTCTAGAGGCTTACCCTTCTCTAGATAATCTTGGTAGTGCTTTTCTAATGCCTGCAAGAATGTTGCTCCACCCAATACGCTCTTTCCAAAGCTTGCCATCGACTATTACTCTGTAGCAGTCAATACGATTGGTTTTATATAACGCTAACGTGTGCGTAGTTGGTATGCCATTGTCGTAATCGGTAATTTCAATAACTCTACGAAGCTCAGGAATGCGTTTAGCTAATACATCACCCTGATCGTATTGTGCTGAAGCATAATTTACTTTACTGTATAATTTACAATAAGTTTTTTGAGTCTTACTAGTGTGTCTATACATGTTTGGCCTCCTACCTTACAAGGTAGCGTACCTTGCAAGGTCTCGCTAATAAGCTGTTAGCAATATAAGGAGAATTTAGATGTATACAATGTATTCGCAACCTCGAACTGGATTGCAGTCAAAGTTCGAAATGTTTCGTGAAAATATAGAGTTAACTCAAACTCAAAAGGAAAAAATAATATCTAGTCATACACATTTACGGCAAAGAAACTTACAGCCACTTTTTTATGTCAAAGAGTCATTTCTAACCGGTTCGTATAAGCGCAATACAATGATCCGTCCACCAAGTGACGTAGATGCCTTTGTTGTTATTAACAAGTCAACTTATGAGACAACACCTAATGCCATTTTGGCGCAATTAAAGCGAGATCTAAACGGGTGCTACCCTAATAGTATAATCCGTCAAGATAAACCCTGTGTGACGTTAGATTTTAATCACTGTAAAATTGAGTTAACGCCTGCAATTCTTGCTGGTTACTATCCTGAGCAGAGATATTATATTCCAAAGCAAGGAACAAATGAATGGATGCTAACAGATGATCCGAAACGAGCAGAAACTCGGCTGTCCCAAGCAAATTCACGGTTAAATGGCAAACTTACTCCATTAATAAAAATGATTAAGCACGCGAAACAAATTAATAATATAAAAGATGTTAAATCTTATCAGATTGAAGATCTGGCAATACAAAACATCAGAACCATGTCTAGCTATCGCGATGGTGTTCAACAAATGTTTCGGGCTTTAGGGTGGACGATTAACAACATGTCTCAGTTTCAATTAGAGCAGTTATCTGACTTTGCTTTTGCTGAACTGTGCCGAAGTTCAATATTTGGCAATGAATTTCCAGCATAAATATTATGAATGACAATGAAAAACAATTACTAAGACGTTTAGGCGAAGATTCTGCACATACGTTTAAGGGTTTGCATAAACAAGCTGATTTGTTGGATAGAAAGTACAAATTGTATTTGTCGTTACCAATAATTTTTAGCATAGTGGCAATAGGTTTTGACGAAGAGATTCCCTCACTAATTCTGAAGCTCATAGCTGTAGTTGCTTTGACTGGTTCTACACTCGCACTCATTGAACAAAAAGATTTCGAGAAATCAGGTGGCTATAGAGAGCTAGCAGATCAAGTGAAGAATCTTTATGAAAAAATAGAGGCATCTTACCACTTAGATGATTTTTCTAACTTTGCTTCATTATCAACTGAATGGAGCGAGTTACGAAAAAGCTTCAAAGATTATCCTATAGGTTCTAGAGCATATAAGTTGACTCAAAAAAACATAAAGCAAGAGATGAACCTTGATTGGTTGGGTGGTGAATATTGCTAACAAACGACTATGGCGTCAATCCTTTATTTTGGGCGATGTTTTGGTCCCACATAATGCCATCTCGAAGCATAGAGTTTAGGATGACCACCATCTTGCGAACGCAGGCAATAATTGCCACTTTCTTTGGTTTTCCAGCTTCGAGTAATCGAGCGTAAGTGTCCTTGAAAACAGGGTTACATTGCATGGCTGACATCATGGCCATGTACAAAACGGTTCTCACCTGTGCGCGGCCTCCTTGGATGACTCGTTTCCCTTTGTAGCGTCCGCTTTCTCGTGTAATAGGGGCGACGCCGATGAGTGAAGCCGCTTGTTTGTTGGTAATGTAGCCTAACTCAGGCACATTGCTGATGATAGACGCAGCGGCGATATTGCCAATACCAGGTACGCTTTGTAAGAGGGTATTTTTAGTTTGGTATTCGGGGCAATCTTCGATGAGTTTAACAAGCTTATTTTCAATCTTTGAGACCTGATTTTTTATCGCAGTCAGGATGGGTGTCATTGTCGAATGTAGGTGCTTAGGCAAAATTTGAATACGATTTTTCTCCATGGTCTGCATCGCGAGCAGCTGATTGCGGCGAATTACTAAGTCACTCATTAAACGTATGTTCTTAGCCTTTATGACCGTCAAATCAGGTTTAATGGCTTCACCATAATGGGCGATAAGCTGTACATCTAAGCGGTCATTTTTGGCTCTACGACCAATAGCACCGGCAAAGCGTTTGATATGAACAGGATTGGCACGAACAATAGGCAACTTGGCCTCGGTACACGCTAACACGAAGGGCATTTCTAGGCGCCCAGTCGCTTCGATAACGATACGCTGTGGGTTGTGTTTTTTGATAGTAGTTAAGGCCTGTTTGATACCCTTTTCGTTGTTTGGCACGGTAAAAAAGACATCGAGTGGACGGATGTAAATGTCGAGCTGTGATTTGCCAGTATCAACACCAATATTAATGTTTTGAAGTGGGTTTGTATTCATAATAAGCTAGCTCTTGCTTGCGAAATGCGGGTTCGAGACCCAGTCGACTATTCGAGGTTTATGCTTGGAGTCCTATGAGGCGTTCATGTTTGTTATCGGTCTCTCGACAGAGGAGCCAGCGTTCAACCGAACTGCCACATAGAAAGCTTTAGTTGCCGCTAAAGCCTGGGTCTCACTTTACCCTTTTGGCTTGCTTATTATCCATACAAGCGTTTAAGGCGGATTCGCAACGCTTGGCAGTTTCGCTTCGCTCAAGT
>NZ_JBKOUD010000010.1:0-135295 GCF_046765975.1 Shewanella mytili
CCATGGCAGCGTGCAAATTGACGGCACCGACATCCTCTACACCCCGGTGGCGGACTATCATGGTGAGGACAGCTTTGTCATCACCTTGACCGATGGCAACGGTTTTAGTGTGGACAAAACCGTGAGCGTCAGTGTCAGCAGCATCAACGATGCCCCCGTGGCAACCGATGATAATGATTTTGCCTTTAGCGCCAATGATCAGGGCCGTTATGTTCTGGATGTGCTGGCCAATGACACCGACATTGATCAGGATGTGTTGCACTTGTTGTGGGTGACCACGGATGTGGGACAAGCCAGCATTGACGGCGCCAGCATCGTGCTGGAAACCGCCTCAATCGGTAAGGTCAACCTCAAGTACGGCATCGCCGATCCCCACGGCGCCAGCGCCATGGGACACGCCAAAGTGCAGATCACCTCAGATAATGCGTTGGCGCCTACCATTGTGGCGCCATCGCCCGTGGAAGTGGATGCCACCGCCTTGTTTACCAAAGTGGATTTGGGCGTGGCCGTGGCAGAAGACAGTCAGGGCCGGCCGTTGCCGGTATCCCTAGTGGATGGTGACACCTTCTTTGCGCCCGGGCGCCATACGGTGTACTGGCACACCCAGGATGAAAATGGCCTGGAAGCCCGCGCCAGTCAGGAAGTGATTGTGCATCCGCTGATCTCCATCAGCAAGGATGACACCACCATTGAAGGCACCACCCATACGGTGAAAGTCTTCCTGAACGGTGAAGCCCCCAGTTACCCGCTGACCATTCCGTATACCGTCAGTGGCAGCAGTGATGGTGACGATCACTCCCTGACCGATGGCGAAGTGGTGATCAATGAGGGCACGGAGGGCAGCCTGAGCTTCACCCTGCAGGCCGATGATCAGATTGAAGGCACCGAAACCTTGCAGATCACGCTGGACAAACAGCTGAACCTCGGGAGTAAATCCCGATATACCCTGACGGTGTACGAAGACAACGTGGCACCGGAAGTGAGTGTGTCGGTTGCCCAGCAAGGCGAGTTGCGGCCACTGATCGTCAACAACGAGCAACTGGTGACACTGACGGCAACGGTGAGCGATCCCGATGCCAATGATGACCACCAGTATCACTGGATTAACGACAATCCCCAGTTGGCCAACATCAGCCAGCAGGAGGCACAGTTTGTCTTTTCGCCGCAGGGATTAACCCCAGGCAACTATCAGCTGCAACTGGCGGTGAGCGACAGCCAAGGCGCAAGCGTCACCACCGACGTGTACTTCGAGGTGGTGGCCGAGTTAACCGTACTGGGAGATGAAGACAGCGACGGCGATTTGATCCCGGACAATCAGGAAGGCCTTGGCGACAGTGATAACGACGGCATTCTGGACTATCAGGATGCCATTGATGAATGCAACGTCATTCAGGAGCAAGCCCTGGAGTCGCAGCGTTATCTGGTTGAGGGCGAGCCCGGCGTCTGCCTGCGCAAAGGGGTGACGTTAGCCAATAACGCCACCGGCGGTGCCCAGTTGCTGCACCATGAGTTAACGGCGGACGCTGGCGCCACCAACATCGGCGGGATCTTCGACTTTGTCGCCTATGGCTTGCCCACTGTCGGGCAGACCTATCAGGTGGTCTTCCCCCAACGGCTGCCCATTCCTGCCGGTGCGGTATACCGTAAATACCGTGGACAGGCGGGCTGGAGTGACTTCCAGCAGGATGCCAACAACCTGGTGTCCTCCACCGCAGGGGAAGGCGGCTACTGTCCACCACCGGGGGATGCCGCCTGGCGTCCCGGCCTGACCGAAGGCCACTGGTGCGTACAGCTCACCATTGAAGATGGCGGGCCCAACGATGATGACGGCATGGCCAACGGCCGTATTGTGGATCCGGGCGGTGTGGCCACCGTGTCGGCCAATACCCTGCCGGCAGCCGTCAATGATGAAGTCTATGTAACCGTGGCCGGCAGCTTGCAAATTGACGTACTGGCCAACGACCATGACGACGATAACGACCGGCTGACACTGGTCAGTGCCAGCGCCCACTTTGGTCAGGTCTCCATGGAAAACGGCATGCTCACCTATCAGGCGGCCGATAAATTCCAGGGCGTAGATACCATTCACTACAGCGTTACCGACAATAACGGCGGTACGGCCCATGCCCAGGTGACCGTGCATGTGACCCCGTCGGCCGGTGGCAATGTCAACAACCGGGCAGGAGGGAGTATGGACGGGCTACTGGTGTTATGTTTGGGACTGTGGGGCGCACTGCGCCGTTACGGTGGCAAACTGGCGGCCATGGTGCTGGCGTTGCTTAGCTTTAACAGCCAGGCCCACTGGTATCTGCAGGCGGATGCAGGTTTCAGCCAGGCTCATGGCCAATTGTCAGTGGCAGAAGCGCAGCGCCTGCAAAGCGATAACCAGGACCGCGCTTGGGCCCTGGGGCTGGGCTACCAGCTATCTTCGGACTGGGCCGCCACCGCACGCTATCTGGATTTGGGTGAAGGCCATGCAAGCCTGCGGCCCGATCCCCACATGGCGCCGGACGAGTACCATGCCCAAGTCGCCAAAGTCACCCCGGTATTGGCCAATGGGGTGGCGCTGGATATGGCTTACAACCTGTCTCAAAGTGAACGTTATGCGCTACAGACACGGGTGGGGGCCTTTCGCTGGCGAGCAGACTTTGACAGTGAATATCAAGGGCAGCACCTGCGCAGCAGTGAACATGGCCTGGCGCCCTACTTGGGGGTGAGTGCGGATTACCGCCTCAACCGCCAATGGCAAGTCGGCGCCCGGGTGGATCACTATTTCATCGAGCAAAATGATGTGACCATGTGGTCATTGCAGCTTAGCTGGCACTTTGATTAATCCGTAACCGCTTAGCAACAACCTCAAAGCCGGGAGCCATGCCTCCCGGCTTTTTCGTGGCAGACAAGCTTCAGCGTTAGCCCTTTCCTAAACTTTTCCCAGTTGCCCATCATGCATTGGGCCTCACGGCGCCTATTGCCAGAAAAATGCGGCACTACCCGACTAAAGTCCCCCTGTATTCGCCCGCTTAGCCAATTGCATTGGCCGCCGCATTATGTTGAGATCTGCGTCACATATCATACAAACCTTAATTAGCGCTTGATAGGTGATGTAACAGCCAATGCAAGCTGGTTAATGTTTTGGCAGGAACACCCATGCTGCATACATTTTTGCTCATTCTGGCCGTGCTGGCACTGCTCAGCATCATTTTTGAAGAAGTCACCCACATCAACAAAGCCAAAACCACGCTGTTTCTTGGTTGCATCTCCTGGATAGCCTTATTCATGGCAGCCGGGGACAGTGGCCACCAGCAACTGATGCAGCAGCGTTTGTCTGAAAACCTGCTGGAAATTGCCACCCTATGGCTGTTTTTGATGTCCACCATGACCTTTGTGGCCTACCTCAACGCCAAAGGCATGATCCAGATAATCGTGAGCAAACTGTTTCCCCACCAGCTCAGTGTGCGGGTATTGATGATCCTGGTGGCGCTGTTCTCGCTCTGCCTGTCTGCCATCTGTGACAACGTGACCGCCACGCTGGTATCACTTGGCTTGTTAACCACCTTCCAGCTGGACAGCCATTTGAAGCGGCGCATGGCGGTGCTGATAATCTTTGCGGTGAATTCCGGCGGCGTATCGCTAATTACCGGGGATGTCACCACCTTGATGATCTTTCTGGACGGCCATGTGCACATGGCTGATCTGCTGCTGTTAATACTGCCAGCCTCTTTAGCCGTGATCCTGCTGGCAATCCTGTTTTCATTCAATGCCAAAGGCACGGTCACCGCCCAGGCAGTACCACAGGATTATGAAACGGTGGACTTGCTGATTGCCCTTATTTTCATCAGCACCATTATGTTGACCATGGCGCTGAATATCCTGTTCGGGATCCCGCCGGTACTCACCTTCCTGACCGGACTGTCAGTGATGTTCCTGGTGGGTAAAACCGTGCATACCGATAAAGAAGAGATCCGCATTTTGGAATACATCAGGCAGGTGGAATACGATACCTTGCTATTTTTCCTGGGTATTTTGCTGCTGGTTGGCATGCTCAAAGAGATTGGCGTTCTGGACGAACTAGCGCAGGTTTATGCCGCGCATAATCCAGACATAGCCAATTTTGTCACCGGAATGGCGTCAGCATTGCTGGATAACGTGCCGCTGACGGCCGCCTTGTTAAAGGCCGATCCACAGCTGCAGCTCTCTGGCTGGCTGGGGCTGACGTATGCCGTGGGGGTGGGTGGTTCATTGCTGGTGATTGGCTCTGCCGCCGGCATCATTGCCATGAGCAAGGTAAAGGAACTGACATTTGTGGCCTACCTGAAATACGTTCCCGCGCTGTTATTGTCTTACTGCTGCGGCTATGGGCTCACGTTAATGCTGGGGCACTACCTGAACCCGTAACCTATGGTGGGCTTCCCTTCCCGAAAGGCACCATGACGCCTTTCGGGAAAGTGCTAACAGCAAGGCCAGGCTAAATGGCTGGCACTTTAAAGTGGGTGCCCTGAATATCCAGTATCACATCCCGGGGACGGATCTCGATAATCTGCAACCTGCCCTTGATTTTATCCCCTTCGCGCAACTCCTGACCATCCACATTCAGCCAGCGCTTGGCCGGATTGGTGGCATACATATGGGCCATGATATTGAATTCCGGCACCTGCAATTGCAGGCTCGCTGGCAAATTGCCGTAAGAGGGATATTGTGGCTGCGCAGCAGTAACAGGTGCAGCGGTGTTATCAAGGGCATTGCGCCGCTCCACTTCACTCAGTGCGGCCTGGAATTTTGCAATTAACGCCTGCTGCTCATCCGCTGCAACAGGCTGGGGCGCTGGGGTACTTTCACTGGGGACCTCATGTTTAGCGGCAGTTTGCTGTTGCAGGCTTTGCAGCACTTCCAGCCCCCGCTGGTTGGGCTTGGCGCCCAAAATAATCGGGGCGTTACCATCATTAAGCTCTTGGTTTGATACCGTCTTCTGGCCATCTGCCGGCACCGCTTGATGTTGCCCTGTTGCCGCAACGGGTGTGGATGGCAGCACCGCTTGGGATGATGCCAATAACGCTGATGATGGCTCAGCGGTTCTTACCGGTAACGGCTGCGCGATGGGCAATGCTGCCCGGCCTGCCACCCGCACATCGGCTTTGGGTGTCACAATAACGGACGCCTCTGCCGTGGCAGGCTTATTCCCCGCCGAAGGATTTGACGGTGGAGGAGATACCGTCACCCGCTGGGCGCTTGCCCCCCCGGGAGCGGACGCCTGCCAATACCACCAGGCAGAGACGACGCCCAGCAATAATACGCCAAGCCCGCCCAACAGGCGCAGCCAGGGCCATGGAGCCGATACGGGGGATGGCATTCGCGGCGCCAGTACCGGGTCAAGATTATCATCCAGCTGTTGCTGTTTGGCGCGGGTAACCGCATCTAGCAAAATCGACATTAACGATTTCCCCCGCGCTGCAGCAATGGTCCGGCCGAATGCTGGTAAATCCCCAACAGGGTAAGGGTCGCCACTGAAGCGTGGTCTTCCACCGGTAGGCCATGCTGTTGCTGAAAGTGCTTAAGCGCTTGCGCCAGTGTTGTATCAAAGTAACTCATCACCCGGGGCTGGCGCTGCTCAACACCGGCCAGGGCGTTTTCCAGCCATTGCACTTTTTCCAGGCTGGAAGCGGTGGTAACCGGATGCTGCACCCAAGTTGTGGGCTGCCACAAAAGCTCGAACATGCCGCTAAAATGCTGCTCAAACCAGTCCTGAGTCACCCAGAATTGCTGCTCTCCAAGTTGCAGCAGCAACTGCCCGTCCGCTTGGGCCACCAGCGCCCCGTAAAATGCCTGTCCGGCATCATCGTTCATGTACACCACTGCCGGATAATTTAAAGCCAAAAGCGCCGTTAAACTGCCCTGCTGCTGGTAACAGGCCAGCCCCAGTTGGGTGGCTGACTGACAAGCAGATACCCCTGCATAAGGGGCTTTTTGCCACAAGTCGAACAACGCGGCAAACGCGGTATCAATCACCCGGCTGTGTGCCATGGAATTGTGCAATACCTGTGTTGTCAGGGCGGTGGCCTTATCTGCTGCCACGGTAGCCTCAGGCTGGGCAGTCGTCATGTCAGGCGCGGCAGTTGTTTTTTCTGATGCCTGCAGCAAGTGGCCAGGCAGGTTATGATTAAGCCACAAATAGCCACCAGCCAATGCCAAGGCACAAATCAGCGTTATTCCGGCAGGGATCCACCAGCGACGCGGTGCCGGTAAATCGCCCAGCACTTCTGCCGCTGCGGCATGCACCATTTTGCGATCAATGGGGGTTTTTGACTGCCCATAACCGGCCATCAAGGCGCGTTCACATAACAGGTTGATAATGCGGGGTATGCCACCACTGAAGCGATGCAACGCGCGAATGGCTCCTTTGTTAAACAAAGGCTCCTGGCGCCCGGCCACCTGTAACCTGTGCTGTACATACAAGCCCACTTCCTGTTCGGTTAACGGCAACAGGTGATAACGGGCGGTAATGCGCTGGGCCAACTGCCGCAGTTCCTGACGCCTGAGCAGTTGCTGTAATTCCGGCTGACCAATCAGGATCACCTGCAACAATTTTTTGGTGTCGGTTTCCAGATTTGTCAGCAAGCGCAGCTGCTCCAGCACTTCCGGCCGCAAATGCTGCGCCTCGTCAATAATCATCACGGTATTACGGCCAGCCTGATGATTGTTAAGCAAAAAACCACTGATAAGATCGGTAAGCTGTTTCAGCGTGGGAGCATCGCCATAATGGATCCCCAGCTCATCACACAAGGTTGCCAGCAATTCAGCTTCTGTCAGGGACGGATTCAGAATGAACGCCGTATCGGTATTTTCAGGAAGTTGCCTTAACAAACAACGGGATACTGTTGTTTTTCCCGTACCCACTTCGCCAGTCAGCAGTACAAAACCGCCGGTTTCACCCAAGCCGTATTTCAGATGGGCCAACGCTTCTCTGTGCCGCTCACTCAAAAACAGGTAGGTGGGGTTGGGGGCAATGGAAAACGGGTTATCACTCAGTCCGTAAAACGCCTTGTACATGGGCTAGGCAATCCTTGATTGAAAGAGACATCCCAGTTTAAGACAAGGCAGATGTTTGTCAAAACCACTTGGGCGTAATTGTGCGAAGAGGCAGATACTCCCGCCTGTGTTATTCTCTTGTCATCGTGTTAACAAAGGATGAATGGCAAGTGCAAATATTTCTGGTGGGCGGCGCCGTACGAGACAAGTTACTGGGACGAAAAATGAAAGACCGCGATTATGTGGTCGTGGGCGCAACCGAGCAACAAATGCTGGCACAGGGCTACCGCCAGGTGGGCAAGGATTTTCCGGTATTTTTGCACCCCAAAACCCAGGAAGAATACGCATTAGCCCGCACGGAGCGCAAAACCGGACGGGGTTATGGCGGTTTTAGCTGTTATGCCAGCCCGGATGTCACGCTGGAGCAAGACCTGTTGCGACGCGATCTCACCATTAATGCCATTGCCATGGATGAGAACGGCAATTTACACGACCCCTTTCATGGCCAGCGCGACATCAACCAACGCATCTTGCGCCACGTATCACCAGCCTTTGTGGAAGACCCATTGCGGGTGTTACGGGTGGCCCGCTTTGCCGCGCGCTTTAGCAACTTCAGCATCGCCCCGGAAACCATGGAAGAAATGCAACAGATTGCGGCCAGTGGCGAATTGGCCGACTTAACCCCTGAGCGGGTATGGCAAGAGCTGCATAGCGCCCTCACAGAAGATCATCCTGAAATTTTTTTCCATGTACTGCGGCAAGCCAATGCACTGGGCATCATCTGGCCGGAGCTCGATGCCTTGTGGGGCATTCCCAATCCAGCAAGCCATCACCCGGAGATCTGCTCCGGGGAACACACCATGCTGGTATTGCAACAAGCAGCACAGCTATCTTCTAAAACCACCATCAGATTTGCAGCACTTTGCCATGATCTTGGCAAAGGCATCACACCCCCAAATGAACTCCCTAGCCACAAACAGCACGAAATTAAAGGGCTTCCACTGGTTGAAACATCCTGCAACCGCTTGAAAGTGCCCAACGACCACAAACAGCTGGCCCTCAAGGTGTGCCAGTTTCATCTGCACAGCCATCGTGCCCTCGAATTGAAACCCACCACGGTATTGGCCCTGTTCAATCAGCTGGACTTATGGCGCAAACCCCAGGAGTTTGAAGATTTTCTCATTACCTGCGAAGCCGACTTCAAAGGGCGCCTTGGTCATGAGCACATACACTATCCCCAGGCCGACTTTTTGCGTCTTGCCGCAAACGCCTGCCAGCAGGTTAATGCAAAACCCTTTATTGAACAGGGACTTCAGGGCAAAGCCATCAAAGATGCCATGGACAGGGAAAAAGTGAGAGTGATTAAACAGGTAAAAACTTGTGCGCAGCCTCACCCGCAATAAATCACCTTGTGCAGTGATCCATCCCATCAAATGATGATGTGGCAATGCATGGGTCCAACCTGCCAGACAAGCGCATCTGGCAGAGTGGGACACCTGCCAAGAGGGAAATATGGATAATGTGTTTTATGTCCAATATTCTCACTGGCGCTAGCCAATCACGTGCACCGGACATTCAACGCAGCCTTTCCATCCGGATTAAGCCACAGATAACATCCCGCCAAACGCATTAAAGACGCATGGGAACCATTCAAGAACATGCTTAACAATGCCACGCTAAATAAGCCTGATGACCATGATATTGTTACATTTCTGTCACTGTTTTCCCTTGAGTTGTATGCTTATTATGTGAATTTGGATGCAAATTCACATAGAAACCCATATTTTCACATTGAAACTTGCATTTCTGATCATATCGGATAAGGTAAAAAGAGTTTTCCTTAATATTCATAGCAAATTACATTGACTATGAGATAATAAACCCGACTCGGCTGCCAAGCAGCCGAATGATTAAAAAACCAAACCTTCAAAAGGGATTTCTTCATGAACAAAAAAGTACTGATGATTGCTGGCGTAGCAATGACTGCTCTGTTAGGTGGCTGTGCAAACACCACTGCCCTGGAAGAAAGCGTAGCTAATCTGGGTAACAAAGTTGACCAGCTGTCTGCAGAAGTAAGCTCTCTGAAAGCTGACCAGAACAAACTGGCCGCTGACGTTAAAGACACCAAAGCTGCTGCCATGGACGCTCAGGCTGAAGCCAAACGCGCTAACGACCGTCTGGACAACATGGCTACTCGCTATAAAAAGTAATCATGATGGTCTCTGGTACCAGCGAAATCGGCAACATGTTAATGTTGCCGATTTTTTTTGCCCTTGCCCTCGGACTAGGTCCCAGGTCGAGCATTTGGTGCACACCGGCCATTCATGCGCCGGGGCTAATCCCCGTTCCACAAATACCGGCTGATTTTAATTAGCCAAGCTCCCGTCCCATGCCACTAAATGCCGTTTTGCACGGCCATGGCACCTCAGTGAAGCCAGATGAAAACGCACAATCCCACACCCAGCAGCAAACGATAGATGACAAACGGTGTCATCCCCATTTTACTGATGATTTTCAAAAAGTAATGAATGCACAGATAAGCCGCCACAAAAGAGACCACAGTGCCCACAACCAATGCACGCATATCCAGCGGATCCGGGCTTTCAGCCAAATCCTTACCCACCAGAATCGCCGCGCCCAGGCTCACTGGCACTGACATCAAAAAGGAGAAGCGGGCTGCGGCTTCTCGGGTAAGCCCCAGCATTAATCCCGCGGTCATGGTGATGCCAGAACGTGACGTACCCGGAATGAGCGCCACCGCCTGAGCCAACCCTATCATCAGCGCCTTGCGCCAGCCTGACTGATATTCGGTCAGTGATAAACGGGCATGTTTGTCAGCCCACCATAACAACAGCCCAAACGCGATGGTGGTAAAAGCAATTACCCCGGCGCTGCGAAAATGGGTTTCAATAACATCTTTTGCCAGAAAACCGAAACACACTGCGGGGATGGTGGCCAGAATAATCCACCAGGCCAGACGGCTTTCGCTGTTGGATTCACGGCTGACAATACTGCCCAGCCACGCGGTTGCCATGCGGTATAACTCATGACGAAAATAGATCACCACTGCCAGTAACGAGCCGGTATTGACCGCCACATCAAAAGATAACCCCTGATCCTGCCAACCAAGCAACTGAGACGGTAAAATGAGATGCGCCGAGCTCGAAATCGGCAAAAACTCCGTCAGCCCCTGAATAAGCGCCAGAATGATAACTTCAATAATATCCATATAACCTCTTGCAGTTTAAGCCGGCTGGCCAAAGTCTATCGTTACCGGCCAGAGCTTCTGGCGCGATTTGTCATATTGTGCCCACAACTGGGCGTAGGACTGCCCCGTTACCGGATGGGTGAGCGCGGGGGCCAACTCAGCCAATGGCCACAATACAAACGCATTCATCAATATGTCGGTGCGGGGCAACACGGCAGGGGTTTGGCAGATCAGACGGTCGTACAGCAGCAGATCCAGATCCAGTGTCCTTGAGGCGAATTTTTTGGCATCAGGCTCGCGCCCGTGGCGTAACTCTATGGCTTTGCAACAACGGACTATCTCTGCCACCGGTAACGCCGTGTGCAGCCCTACCACCATGTTGAGAAAGTTATCCCCGTCAAAGCCCACCGCTTCACTTTCATACACCGATGAGCACTGCAGTTCGCCAAAAATTGCCTGCAACTCCAGCAAACCGGCTTGTAAGTAATGGGCGGGGTTGATGTTGCTTCCCAAGCTGATAAATATTTGAGTCATGGTGGTGTGCACTTACCTGCTGCGCTCGATTTCCACGCCTACGGCCTGAGCAGTGGCCACAGCACCGGGCTTCATTACCCGGACTTTCACCCATTGCACCCCGAACTCCTGCAACACACAGGCGGCGCAGCGCTCGGCCACGGTTTCAATCAGCTCGATGGGGGCGGCGGTGATCAGTTGGGTCAGCCGTTTACTGACGCTTTCGTAACACAGCGCTTTACCATAGTCATCATACTCAGCGGCCGCGCGGTTATCCCAAGCCATTTCCAAATCGAGCAACAACCGTTGATGCTGTTGTTTTTCCCAATCATAGATGCCGATAACCGTGTCTATCTGCAGCCCGTGTATCAGGACCTTATCCATAATTTTCCTTGATGGTACTGGAGGTCAGATAAGCTGTATGGCCCAAAGCCAGTATAATCCGCCCTTTCCTCCGATATTAGCGGCAAGCGCTTCCTCACTGAAGTAACTTTCAGTAGGATAAGACGCTGATGGAGACGCCCGAGCCAGATGCCGGGATGCTCTGCAACAGTTTGTTGGGCCGCCGGGAATTGTGAGCGCGATAATACCTTAAGACGAGTAAGGAAACCAATTTGAATACCGTAGTGCTGATTGTTGTCATGATAGCTGTAGCCTACCTGCTCGGCTCCATCTCCAGCGCCATTTTGGTATGCCGTCTGAAAGGCTTGCCCGATCCTCGCAGCAAGGGCTCGAAAAACCCCGGCGCCACCAACGTACTGCGCATTGGCGGGGTGGGTGCCGCCGCGCTGGTGTTTTTTTTCGATATGCTAAAAGGCGCGCTGCCTGCCTATGGTGCCTATGTGCTGGGTATTCACGGGATCTGGCTGGGGGTGATTGCCACCAGCGCCTGTCTGGGTCACATGTTTCCGCTGTTTTTTGATTTCAAGGGCGGCAAGGGCGTGGCCACGGCACTGGGCGCCATGGCCCCCATCAGTTATATGGCGGTAAGCCTGATGGGCACCTGGCTGGTGGTGGTGTTCATCACCCGCTATTCGTCTCTGGCAGCCATTGTCACCTGCCTGCTGGCACCGGTATATACGCTGTGGTTTGACGACAGGTTCACCCTGCCGGTCACCATGTTGTCGGCGTTGATTATCTGGCGCCACAAAGACAACATTCGCCGTCTGTTCAACGGCGAAGAGTCCAAAATATTCCGCAGTAAAAAACGCTAGCCCCTGGGCATCACTACACTGCGGGCAAAGCGTCCAGCGGCCAGCGCGGCTGGGCTTTTATCGCCAAATCTTCGGTGTATCCGGCCTTCAGGCGCTGCAGCCCCGCATAGGCAATCATCGCGCCGTTATCGGTACAAAATTCGCCACGGGGGTAAAATACCCGGCCGCCGCGCTGCCCCATCAACTCGGCAAGCGACGCCCGCAAACGTTGATTGGCACTGACACCACCGGCAATCACCAACTGCCGGTAACCGGTCTGCTCCAGTGCCCGGCGGCATTTAATCACCATGGTGTCCACTACCGCCTCTTCAAACGCCCGGGCAATATTGGCACGGGTCTGCTCGTCATCCGCTTCCGCGGCAATGGTATTGGCGGCAAAGGTTTTCAAACCGGAAAAACTGAAATCCAGACCGGGTCGGTCCGTCATGGGACGGGGAAATTTATAACACGCCGGTTCGCCCTGAGCGGCAAGGCGGGACAACCGGGGGCCGCCGGGATAATCCAGCCCCATCAGCTTGGCGGTTTTGTCAAACGCTTCACCGGCGGCATCATCAATGGACTCACCCAGCACCTGATAACGGCCAATGCCCTGCACATCCACCAGCATGGAATGACCACCTGACACCAGCAATGCCACAAACGGAAACTGCGGCGCTTCCGCTTCCAGCATGGGGGCCAGCAAATGCCCTTCCATGTGATGCACCCCTACCGCGGGTTTGTTCCAGGCAAATGCCAGTGAGCGCCCCACACAAGCCCCCACCAGCAAGGCACCGATGAGCCCCGGGCCTTTGGTGTAGGCAATCCCGTCCAGCGCTTCAATGCTCGTATCGGCCTTGGCCAACGCCTCGCGGATCAGCGGCACTATCTTGCGCACATGATCCCGCGACGCCAGCTCCGGCACCACGCCGCCATAATCGGCGTGCAGTTTTACCTGGCTGTAAAGCGCATGGGAAAGCAAACCCAACTTATCGTCATAAATGGCAATACCTGTCTCATCACAGGAACTTTCAATACCTAATACCCGCATGGTACTTATTACTGTCCAACAACCCTCATAATGGGCGCCAATTCTACTGTGATTGCACGGGAATATCCAACCGCTTCGGTAGAAACAAACCACACAAGCCCTTTACAAACCGTGGCCAATCGGTTTAAAATTTCGCACCATTTTTAATCCACCTTGAGTCATTTCGATGGCTCGATACAATTACCACCTAAGGGGTGATGGCGTATGCCAATTATTAAAGTACGTGAAAATGAACCATTCGACGTTGCTCTGCGTCGTTTCAAGCGCTCTTGTGAAAAAGCTGGGATTCTGGCTGACGTACGTGCTCGTGAGTTTTATGAAAAACCCACCACTGCACGTAAACGTGCCAAAGCTGCTGCGGTAAAACGTCTGGCTAAAAAGCTTTCTCGCGAAAACGCTCGTCGCGTACGTTTGTACTAAGTTCCTGTTATGAGCCTAACA
Organism: Shewanella mytili; assembly: GCF_046765975.1. Taxonomy (NCBI): domain Bacteria; kingdom Pseudomonadati; phylum Pseudomonadota; class Gammaproteobacteria; order Alteromonadales; family Shewanellaceae; genus Shewanella; species Shewanella mytili. The sequence goes on from NZ_JBKOUD010000010.1 coordinate 13,427, forward strand.
GAACAGCTTAAAGCGCAAATGAAACAAGCCATGATAGCCAAAGAAAAGGCGCGTCTTGGCACGATTCGAATGGCGCTTGCTGCAATCAAACAGGTTGAAGTGGACACCCGCGAAACCCTGACCGATGAGCAGGTAATAGCTGTGCTGACCAAGATGGTAAAACAGCGGCGTGATGCAATCGAGCAGTATCAAGCCGCCGGACGTCCTGAGTTAGCCGCTGCAGAAGATGCAGAAATTCTGGTATTGAAAGAATTCCTGCCGCAACCTTTGAGCGATGATGAACTTCATCAAATCATTGAAGCTGCGATTAAAGCCACGGGTGCGTCGTCCATAGCGGATATGGGCAAAGTAATGGGCTTAGTCAAAAACCAGGTATTGGGCCGGGCCAATATGGGCGCTGTTAGCGCACAGATAAAAGCCAAGCTACAGTAATCTGGTCGTTGTTTTGCAAACAAGCCGTGCACCAGCGCGGCTTGTTTGTTTACATCGGTCTACAGGCAAAGACTGGTCAGATAATAGATGGCAATACCTAGAGATTTTATCAACGAGCTGATTGCTCGCACCGATATCGTCGATCTCATCGACCGCAAAGTGCCGCTGAAAAAAGCCGGCAAAAACTATGCGGCCTGTTGCCCGTTTCATAGTGAAAAGTCTCCTTCATTTACCGTCAGCCGGGAAAAACAGTTCTATCACTGCTTTGGTTGTGGCGCCCACGGCAACGCCATTGACTTTGTCATGGAATATGAACGGCTGGAGTTTCTCGATGCCATTGCCGAGCTGGCCGGGCAATTGGGGCTTGAAGTGCCAAGAGAATCCGGCCGCCGCCCGGATGAAGGCATCAGCCGGGATTTATACCAGCTGATGGAAGATGCTGGCCGCTACTTTCAAAAGCAGCTGCGCAGCCATCCGCAAAAACAGCAAGTACAGGATTACCTGCAACAACGGGGTCTGTCGGCCGAAGTGGTGGAACGCTTTGGCATAGGTTACGCCCCCGATGGCTGGGATAACCTCATGGGGCAATATGCCCAGCAACCCCAGCTACAAGAAAAATTGCTCACCGCAGGCATGCTCATCAACAATGAGCAAGGCCGCCGTTATGACCGCTTTCGTCACCGTTTGATGTTTCCCATCCGTGACAGACGGGGCCGGGTGATAGCCTTTGGTGGCCGGGTGCTTGGCGATGGCACGCCAAAGTACTTGAATTCACCGGAGACGCCCATATTTCATAAAGGCAGTGAGCTGTACGGCCTTTACGAACTGAGACAGCAACACCGGGATCCCGAACGCATTCTGATTGTGGAAGGCTATATGGACGTGGTGGCACTGGCACAGTTCGGGGTGGACTACGCCGTGGCTTCGCTGGGCACCTCCACCACCGCAGAGCAGTTCCAGTTATTGCTGCGCAGTGCCAAAGACGTGGTGTGCTGTTACGACGGTGACAATGCCGGCCGCGAAGCCGCTTGGCGCGCACTGGAAACCGCCCTGCCCATGCTGAAACCCGGCGATAACGTGCGCTTCATGTTTTTGCCCCAGGGCGAAGACCCGGACTCCATGGTGCGCCAAACCGGTAAAGACGCCTTTGAATCGCTGATAGGGCAAGCGCAGCCACTGGAAGTGTTTTTGTTTGACACACTGACAGCACGTAACGGCAGCGATAAAGCCGCACTGGCCAAACAGGCCATCGCCCTGATTGAGGGCATACAAGACAGCGTACTGCAGAACATATTGCTGGAAAATCTCACTTACCGGTTGCGCATGGGCAACGTGGAAGAGATGAAGCGCCGCTTGGGATTTCAACCCAAAACGGTCGTGCAAACACAGCAACAACAAACATTAAAAGGCAGGGGGACACCACTGAGACTGGCGATTGCCCTGCTGGTACAGCATCCCCGTTTAGGGGTTAATTTAATGCCGCAACCGGCATTAGCGTTTTTGAAGATGGCCGGCGTTGAATTGCTGGTGAATTTATTGGAACTCACGCAAAAACAGACGTTAAACAGCGCACAACTACTTGAATATTTTAGAGATACGGAAGAATACCCGATCTTAAGCAAATTAGCCCAATGGGAACATCAAGTGGCGGATGAAAACGTCCAGCAAGAGTTCAAAACTGCCCTGGTGTGGCTGAACAATCAATATATTGAACAGCGCTACCAGGAATTGAGCCTCAAGCAACACCTGACAAGGGAAGAAAAGTTACAGCTCAAAAAGCTGATTGCGGCCATGAAACGACCGTAAAAAAAGAGTGTTTTCCTCACACAGGTGGTGCAACAGGCTGGCACAGCATTGTGCAGATAGTTATAATTGATGGTTTGCACGGCAACCCGCATTTGCCGATGCTTATCGTTGTAACAGTTACCAAATTGGATGATATCTATGGATCATACTCCGCAGTCGCAACTTAAACTGTTGCTCGCAAAAGGTAAAGAGCAAGGTTATTTAACCTATGCAGAAGTGAACGATCACTTACCTGCCGACATGGTCGATTCAGACCAGATCGAAGATATTATCCAGATGATAAATGACATGGGCATTCGGGTGTTTGAAGAAGCGCCGGACGCCGATGACATTATGATGTCAGAAGACAATACCGATGACGATGCAGCAGAAGAAGCCGCAGCCGCATTGGCCTCCGTGGAAAATGAACTGGGCCGCACTACCGATCCCGTACGCATGTACATGCGTGAAATGGGCACCGTGGAGCTGCTCACCCGTGAGGGTGAAATCCAGATCGCCAAACGTATTGAAGAAGGGATTAACGAAGTACAGGGTTCAGTGGCCGAATACCCCCAGGCCATTTCCATGATCCTCGAACAATACGACCAGTTTGAAGCGGATCAACTGCGTCTGTCTGACATTATCTCTGGATTTGTAAATCCTGATGAAGACACCATGGGCCCCGCTGCCACTCACATCGGTTCCGAACTGTCAGACAACGATCTGGAAGATGAAGACGATCTGGACGACGATGACGATGATGATGACGACGATGACGATGATGACAGCGCCAAAGGTCCAGACCCGGAAGAAGCCCGCGAACGCTTCACCCAGCTGCGTACCGCCTATGAAAACTCGCTGAAAATCATCGAAGAAAAAGGCCGCAACCATCCGCTGGCCATTGGTGCCCTGTTTGAAATCGGCGAAATTTTCAAAGAGTTCCGCCTGGTACCGAAACAGTTCGATCGCCTGGTCAAAAGCATGCGCTCCATGATGGACAAAGTGCGTGTGCAAGAACGGCTGATCATGAAGCTGTGTGTGGAACAGGCCAAAATGCCCAAGAAAAACTTCATCAAGTTATTCGGTGGCAACGAAACGGACATCACCTGGTTCCAGAACGAAATTGCCGCTGGCAAGTCCTATTCCGACGTACTGAAAAGCATGGAAGAAGACGTCATTCGCTGCCATCAAAAACTGGCGGCCGTTGAAGCGGAAACCGGTCTGTCCATCAGCGCCATCAAAGACATCAGCCGCCGCATGAGCATTGGTGAAGCCAAAGCCCGTCGAGCCAAGAAAGAGATGGTAGAGGCCAACCTGCGTTTGGTAATTTCCATTGCGAAAAAATACACCAACCGCGGCTTGCAGTTCCTCGACCTTATCCAGGAAGGCAACATCGGCCTGATGAAAGCCGTGGACAAATTTGAATACCGTCGTGGTTACAAGTTCTCCACTTACGCCACTTGGTGGATCCGGCAGGCCATTACCCGCTCCATTGCCGACCAGGCACGCACCATCCGTATTCCGGTACACATGATTGAGACCATCAACAAGCTCAACCGTATCTCCCGCCAGATGCTGCAGGAGATGGGGCGTGAACCGTCACCGGAAGAGCTGGCCGAGCGCATGATGATGCCGGAAGACAAAATCCGCAAAGTGCTGAAAATCGCCAAAGAGCCCATCTCCATGGAAACCCCTATCGGTGATGATGAAGATTCGCATCTGGGGGATTTTATTGAAGACACCACCTTGGAATTGCCACTGGACAGCGCTACCAGCGAAAGTCTGAAACAGGCAACCCACGAAGTGCTGGCCGGCCTTACCGCCCGCGAAGCCAAAGTGCTGCGCATGCGTTTTGGTATCGACATGAACACCGACCATACACTGGAAGAAGTGGGCAAACAATTTGACGTAACCCGTGAACGTATCCGTCAGATTGAAGCCAAGGCACTGCGCAAGTTGCGCCACCCAAGCCGCTCGGAAATCCTTAAATCCTTCCTGGATGAATAATCCGGAAAGATCCGAAAAAAACCCGCTTCACGCGGGTTTTTTATTATCGGTACAGCTGTCACTGGGTAACAGATAACCAATTGAAAGCACAGCAGTTCAATAACACCCAAAACACGGGTGACAAGCCGAAGTAAAGTTCGTATACTCTCACACGCTTGATAGGTGCACTATCAGCCCGGCCCCTTAGCTCAGTTGGTTAGAGCACACGACTCATAATCGTTAGGTCCACGGTTCAAGTCCGTGAGGGGCCACCATCAAATTCCTCAAAAGAGCCTGTTTTTACAGGCTTTTTTGTTTTGTGGCCCTCTTTATCAAAATGCCAAAAAATTAGCATTTTTTGCTGGTGCTACCTCTGTGCTACCGACGAAACTAACACAGCATTTCTTGGTTTGCACTAAATTCAGTAACCTCAATACTCACCACAAAGCAACCTCCCCTCCTCTGCATCACAGGCATAGCAATTCCCTTGCGCAAAATCCATAACTGCCAACAACGGCCTGAACGTACACGAAAGAGCTTATCCGTAGTGATTAACTCTTTGAGTGTTATTTCGCCAGACTGGATAGCAGACATACCACCATCTTGCATGAGCTTTTTCCACTTAAACAATAGACTCGGGGTTATACCGTTTTGCCTGGCAACCAGCGAAACCGAATAGCCCGGCTGCATAGTCATGGCAACGAACTTTGCTTTTTCTTGCGGAGTATAACGACGGCGACGTTGTTCGCCAGTAATAATTTCAATACGTTCCATAGACACTCCTTAAAGATAGGTCTAAGCCTATCGCTTAACTAATGAGTGTCCGTTTTAATTGGGGGCTATTACAAAACAGGCCTATATTCGGTTAATACAATTCAATATTGAACTCGAGCAATATAATGTTACTTTGCTCGAGTTCAATCACTACTTACAGGCATAATTAGACAGAAACTATCCCTTCAGTTGGGCAGATTTGTTGTTAAAGACTGAAATACTCCAGTCCGGGGGTTACCTTCCAACCGTATTACGCTCAGCAGATGTTTATCAATGATGCTTGAAAATTTCTGCTCCAAATGTCGAACAAGAGAGTCACTCGCAGTGGTTAGAATTAAGTTCATATTCGACATAGACGTCGCAACAAGTCTCAAAATGTCCAGCATAGCAACCCGATTGAGGTCATCCAAATGAGCAATAGGTTCGTCCAGAAAAAAACTGCCCCCCGTATTTCTCGCTCTAGCAAGATAGAGTGATAGCGCAAGATCTTGACGCTGTCCTTGGCTGAACCGTTCCTCTGCATCCAAAGCAAACTCATGCCCATCAGCGAATACGGTCCATTTAAGTGCTTCTCCTGCTGATACACTTAAGCCTTTATAAACCTCATTTGCATGCATGCGAGAGAATAGTTCTCCTGCGGGCTCAAGAAGCGGTGCGAGACTGGAAGAAGTTAACGCCTGAACGTGGTTTGCATAGCTTTCAATAGTATTGTCTGCTGCAGTTATATATCTATTGCCTGCATCTAGCTTTTTGATTAGTTCTTCCTTTTCAATTATTAGCTTAGTTAACTGCTCTGAATTTGATTCAATACTTACTACGGCCTCACATTCAGTTAGCATTGACTTGAAAGCAACGACCTTAGCCTGATCGTTCGAAGCTTTTTTGAGCTCCGAGTTCAAACGATTGAGAGTGATAACCTCTTCGCCAGAGATTTCCTTCCAACGAGCATCGAAGCCGTTAATTGTATGAGTAATTACCTCGATGTTAGATTTTACCCTATCTATTTCACGGGAATTAGCGGTAATGCTTTCCATTGCTCCGAGGACCAAAGGGGAAAGTCTCAGTTTAGCTGTGTTGGCTAAATCAGCTTGTGATTGATAATAAGCTATGTACCTAGTGAGGTTTTCTCGCGCTGTATTTATTCTGTGTCCAACTCGTTCTACGAGGGGGCTCTCGAATAAACTCTCAACTTTTTCCAAGTTTGTAAAAATGTGCCTTAAGCCTATGGCAACATCAATACGGCTCTTAAGGTAATGAAGATTAACTTCATTTAAACCTGAGAAATCTTGAACTTTCATAATTTCAAGATATTTTGTTCGTTGCTCAATAAAAGCCAATTGATTGTCTACGGCAACCATACGAGCCATATAAGCATCATAAGCGGCTTTCTGATTATTTGCTAAAGTTAGCCGTTCTATAGCATCTGTTTCTACTTTCTGAGCTTTCGCCTGTTTCTGAGCCGCATCTCTGAGTTCTGGTGTCAGTAATGCCTCATTCTCGATCTGCTGGCGCAGCTTATTACTGGAGCCCCAATCATAATCACAAAGCGGACACAGCTGCCCCTCATGTGAGTGAGTAATTTCTTTGCCTATAGCCTTAAGCTTATCGAATACACTTGAGAGAACATTGAACTCTGATTCAGCTTTTACCCTTGCCACTTTGGCTTCTTCAGCCTGACGACTAATGTTAACAATATCAGTTGGTGGAAGAAGAATATTTGAGACCAAATCTTTCTTTTGCTGAACAAGGTCTGCCACTGTAGCTGAATTCTGAATCAAGTAGTTTACTGATTTAAGCCAAGCCGCTTGTTTGTCATCTGGCCATGAAAACTCGACGAACTGTTGTTGCAGATTATTCTTACTAACTTCTCCCGACAAGCTCAATGCCTTTATACTTTGCGATGATATAACTTGCTCCCATCGTTCAAGCGCGCTCGAGCATTCTTTTGCCCAAATCACAGAACGCGAACCTTCAGCTGCTTTCACTTCTGCCGCTGACAGCTCCGCAGACAATTCTGTATGTTTTTGACTTTGAATTTCGTTTCTTTGTGAAAGGTCAGTAAGCCTTTGTAGCAGATTGTTTAGCTGATTTTTTTCCGAATTATATTGTTCCCATTGTTCTAATAGAAGTCGGAGGATTTCAAGAGAATGCTGTACTCTTTGATCAAAAATACTGACCTGCAGCTGGGCTAACCTAAAATCTTCTTCAAGATTCCTAGTCGCCACTACAGGGAATGCCTCAAGTATTTTGGATAGATGAATCGAGGCTTGTTCTTTACAAGGTGTACTTTCCGCTAATTTATTCTCAATATCTAAGATTTCAGTTTGAAGACGATTAACTCTATCTTGGAGGCCTTTTGTGCTAGGTAATTGATTACGATAGTCACGTAAATCTCGCAACGTACTTGTTATATGCCCCAGCCCAAGGATATCCGCAAATATCTGTTGCCGCTCTTCAGCCTTATTATTATCAATTAACAAAGATAGAGAGTTAGAATATAACCAACGACTATTTCTAAGCCAGCCACGCTTAGCTTTGCTAATAGCTTGGGAGCTTTTTCCTGATACCGTCGTAGGAGTAAGTAAATTTAGTAAGTCGGAATCTTTAATCCTCCTCTTTTTTCCTCCTTTGAGAGAAATCCATATTGATGTCTTGTTACGAGTAAGTTCATGCAAACCTCCGCCGATCAAGCAAGTCGCTGACACGGAGGTATCTCCCATCCCCCATTGGCAAGAAAAATCTGACGTGTTAGCCAGATCTTCTACTTTCCCAGTGAGCAACCACTCTAATGCATAACAAACAGTACTTTTCCCTGTGCCATTGGCAGCATGTATAACAGTTAATGGAGCATCTAGAGGAATGATTAATTCATCAGGTATACCGCGAAAATTTCGGATCGTAACCGAAAGAAACTTAATTGATTGATTATTCATTTAGATTCCATTCTTGCCCATGTATCCTTGCGAGTTGGGTACTACCTTGCTTGGACAACGACTCTAAAAGTTCGGAAGACTCTATACAGTCGGGAATAAATTCAGTAAGTTGTGCTTCAGACGGTGAATTTACAAGCCCTAACGGAGTTATACGCTGATATCGCTCCCACCCGTTTTCCCCATGAAAAACCACATGCTTTCTGACAAATCTTGTGTCTTTTTCGATTTGTATGATGAAACGTCTGAAGCTATCATCAAATTTTGTCATTGCTAAAACAAGATAGCCATCAATTACGGAACTATTTTGCTCTCTTTGTAAAAGGGCTGCGTCAAGATACGTTTCAGAACGTTTAGCAAGCTTCAAAGCCTCGGCAGGTGTATCAGATGATATATCGACTACAAGGATAGATGCGAAGTCGCTATAGCAGTAAAGAAGCTGGTTTTCGAGCGCTGCCTCTGGCCAGTTTTCATCATTCGACAACTGCAACTTACCGCCATTTGGCTCTCTAAAACCCGCGGCTTCAGCTCGTTCACGAAGAATGTTGATCAAATTACTTACCATCTAGTTTCTTCCTACGCTCTAATATATCATTCATAAATTGTTCAACTGAGGGAGCTTCGACATTATCGTAGTTCGATTCAATTTCGCCTAGATCAAAGATATATACATTACTAGGTTCTTCTGCTTCTGTGATTGCGTCTTTTAGAGGGGGAGGGCTAGTAAAGTCATGGCGTCCATGACTCGGTTTTTTATCATTTACACGTCCCTTAGCATCTGCAAACACAATTAAACAAGGATTAGAGGATGGTTTTCTCGCCCATCTAAATAGATCTGCTTCCATTTGCCTCACTGGATATCGATGGTTAGTCCAAGCCAAGACATTAAACTCACCGGATGTTGGATCCTTGTACTCAATATGAGCATTTCGTCCAGAATCGACGACCCAATTAGTGCTTTTGTGAGATTTGATATAACTCAGAGCTTGAACAGCTTGCATAACATCCTCACCGAAGGCTGACATATCATCCAACGAAAATGACTGATTTTGCATCACTCCATACTTCGTCCGATAGGTAAACCCCTTCAAATCAGCAAGACTTTCGTTTTGAACCAATAGATCCAAGTCATCCAATTCTTTCTTCACGGATGCAAGGTAGCCCTTTATCGGCGGATGCCGATCAAATAGCTCATGAAATTCAAGGGATTCTGGTGAAAGTTCATTTTTAACTTCATTCCCAATCAAGCGATAGCCGTGGATGAACTCAAGGGCTAGTTCGGTTGTCCATTTTAGGGTCAGCGTTAGCGCGCCGTTGCAACTTCGTCGTATTACTCTACTAGGAGGTTGGACTGTTGGAGGAGTCGCACGAGTCTCGTTGTTGGTATCGATAGCTGGGAATATACCTGTAGCACTGTAAAGGTCGAATTTACAGTCATGCAGTCGTCCGCTGTTTGCGATAGTAATGGCGATAGGAGATTGACAACGTTGACCATGATAATCAGGAATTGATGCTAACACTTTATCTATATTATCAATATGTTGAGAAGCTAAAACTAGGTTACGCCGCGCGGCTCTATCTTCAGTTTGACTAGCCATTATTCGCCTCAGTAGCGATTTTGAGTTACCAATGGAATTGGTAAAGTCATTCCCTAAAGTTGGCCATAAAATTACATCCTCGAATGCTAACCTTAACATCATATTCGCATGATCGTATTTTTGATCTCCAGTCTCATTCTCGACCAGGATATAACAGTCATGAGTTTCATGTTCTGGATTCTTCACCCAGCACCAACCAGCCTTGTAAAGACGAGCAGAAGCAGGTTTCCATTTTGGTTCTAGCCAAGACATATCATCAGACTCTGTCCATTCTAGGAGGGTAGAACCAAATACGTCACCACAACCGACACTGAAGATCAGTGGGTATGGGTAACACTCAACTAGCTTATTTATTTTACTCCATTGGCTAATCTCTGCCGCCTTAGCGCCTGCAGTTATAATAGCTGGACGAGAACCGAAATTAGTGTATAAAGTACCTGAGTTTGGCTCTAACATATCTCTAAGAAAAGGAAGTAACTCATTACCTTGGATTAGCCCAATGTTAAAAATATTGCTGCTGCTTAACGTAAGCTCTATATACTCAGTACGCATATCTGAGGCAACTTTTGTGTCGTTATCAGACAGCGTAGCCCCACGGGAACTCAAAAATTTCTTTAACTCATCAACGACTTTCGCCGTATCTGATTCAAGCCTAAAATAACTTGATTTTATACTAGGATAGTCTGCGATCATCCGAGACAAGCTATCTTTCTTGAGTAGTTCAGTATGAAGATTAGCGATTCGTTCCCAGACAATGTCGCATAATTGTTTCCCGTTTAGATCTTTAAGAGCGGCGTGCTTCTTTAATTTCTGGGATGCGTTGCGCGCTACTAACGCTTTTGTTTCGAATTCAGCCCTTAAGTCATTAAATCGTTTTTGATCTTTACCTGTCATGAACTCGAATAAATCTCTCGTCGCCCCGTCAGAAACCGCTACATAATATCTAAACTCATTACCAGGAGCGGGTGCTATCTGTGGCATGATCTTGGCGTACATGAAGAATTTGCATATTTCTTGTATGATTTGAGGACGCCCTACATTACCTTTGTAGCGCTTACACTGAATTACGCCAACAGGAAGCGAATCTTGAAGAAGGATGACATCTCGGCCTTGATCTGCGCCGTCGTTCAAACGACAAGCTTTGTCAAACCAATCCTCTTTTCCACCATCTGCACGAGCAGTAAACAGGTCTGCCAGCATTAACTCAAAGTGATCATCCCCCATTCTTTCAAAAGGAAGCTGCCCACAGTCAAAAGCAAACACATCTGGAGTTTTCGGGTTGCTGTTACGCAATGCATCATCTTCTTCTTTGCTCGAGAGTAAGCAATCAATTGTAGACAAAATCATTTTCCTAATTATTGAATAGTACTTATAACAGATAAGACAAACTCGCACATACTGAAAGAATGCTTTGTAACACTACATTCATATTCCCTATCGTGTTTTTTAGGTAAATAGTGTAATTATTATATATCACAATCAGTTTTATACAATAATTAATCTGCCACAAAATATTTTTTATTTTATATATGATTTGTCATTCGGATTGGTAAGGACTGAATTGATTTCGGTAGATAATGGTATGGCATGTATCTTTTACTATTTACTATTTACCATTTACTATTTACTATTTACCATTTACTATTTACTATTTACTATTTACTATTTACTATTTACTATTTACTATTTAGACTATTTTATAGGATACTTTATTCGGTTGTCATCAATAATAAAAAGCTGAATAAGCAGAGTTAAAAGGATAAATTTTGAATAAATTAATGATACTATTAGTTGATACTTTGGGTCAGAGTATCGGAAGTGATGAGAAGCTAAAAGTTCACCTTGAAGGAAGTCTTCATTTAGCATTTTAAATTTTTATATTAAATAATAAAAATCAAATCCTTCTACAAAGGCGATGCAAAGATAAATATCACTCAGGAGGGTTATGGTCAAACACCTGTTGCAGTCACCCTAATATTAATGAACATATTAAAAATACTGCTAACCGTAGGTTAAAAGAAGAGATGGGAATATCTTGTGGACTCCGTAGAATTTTTACATTACAATATAATTTAAAATGTGACAACAATCTTATTGAAAATGAGCTAACTCATGTATTGTATGGTTTTTTTATGAGTTTCCATGTATAAACCCTTTAGAAGTTGAAGATTATAAGTGGGTCGAACTGAAATCATTAAAAGAAGATCTGGTTTTAAATTCTCAAAGCTATACTCCATGGTTTAGTCTTTTGTTTGATAAATTCTTACAGTTTAATTTTTGTAATAAAAGTTAATATTTAATTATAGAGAATAAAAATGGCTATACTTAAAAAAATCATCCCTCCTGTTTTATTTATATTTTTAATTTCATGCAGTAGCATGCCAATAAGTACTATGTTTAAACTATATAGCATAAATCCGCTCAGCATTGATGCTGAACAGATTGCTGTTGCGGTCGTTTCACCACAATACATAGGGGTTAAAGATGGGGATGTTGTTTTAACTATAAAGTTTAAGTCTGACAATCCCAATATGAATTTCAATGATCGCTATTATGTGAAGGTTAGTTCAAATCCTATTTACTCTGAAGAACTCTCACACATATCAAAAAGTGATAACCATATTGTTTTTTTGAAGTTATCTCCAGATGATGTTAAAAATTTAAATTCAAAATTAAAAAAAGTCAGAGAGTATCGTGCTAATAGCTCAGAAGGAGCTGGTAGTATGAATCTTGAAATTTTATCTGCTTGTTCTATTGGACAAAATAATAATTACATTAATGAATCTATTGATGTATATTTGAAAACATCGATTAAAGATGATTTTTTTATATTTCTAGATAACATTAAAACAGATAACTTAAGAGATGCAAATAATTGTAATTAAAATAAACCATTGTCTTAATTAATATGTGCTTAGCACTGAGGAATCCCCTGATGATTTAGATAAAAATCATCAGGGGATTCCTCAGTGCATTGTATTAAAGAGAGCCAACGTTCAAAAAACAATAGCCGTTTTGTTAACCATCAGAAAACACAGTCTCCAGCCATTCAATAAATACTTTTACCCGTGAAGCATGCTGCCTATTACGCGGGTACAAAATAGATACCGGAGAAGGAGTGGATGGATAATTTTCAAGTATTGAAGTCAGCATACCGTTTTTTATATCGGATTGAACATGGTAACGGGGAACCTGGATAATACCTAAGCCAAGTCTCGCTGCCGCCACTAATGTTTCCGCAGCGTTTACAGTGAGTGACACTTTTAGAGAAACAGTTTTAACCGTCTTTTCAAGCCTAAACTCCAGCGGCATTGCCACGCTGCTCCCTGTTGCCCGGAAGCCTACCATTTTATGGGTTTTGAGATCACTTATATCATGTGGGGTACCAAATGATTTCAGATACTCAGGAGAAGCCACTGTAACCTCTTCCAATAACGCAATTTTTTTGGCCACTAAGTCTTCTGATTTCGGTGTTCCAACCCGGATGACACAATCAATACCCTCACGAATAACGTCTGAAAATCGGTCCCCCTCACTCATATACAGGTCAATATCTGGGTATGCACATAAAAACTGGGGGAGTTTAGGCATTAAAAAGTGGCGAGCCAGCGTGCCATGTACATCGACCCGTAAAACGCCTTTGGGCTTTATGCCTGAAAACACGGTTTCTGCATCTTCCACGTCCTGGATTATCGATAAGCACCGTCGGTAAAATGCATCGCCATCTATGGTTGGGATGACTTGTCGGGTTGTGCGCTCAAGTAAAACAACACCAATTCTTTTTTCAAGCCTCTTAACAACATCCGTGACTGTCGAACGGGCAATATTCAAATCTTCAGCAGCTGCGGTAAAGCTCTGCCTCTCCAAAACCCGCGTAAACACGCGCATTGCATCGATTCTGTCCATAATTGTTCATATTTTTCGGATAGTGATTCCGAATTGTAGCTAATTATTAGAAATATTAAGAATGATATTTTCTCAGTCGCTCTAGTGAACAACCAATTCTGAGGAATAGTGATGAAAGATTTTAATCAAGTGGCTTTAATTACCGGTGCGTCACGAGGCATTGGTGCCAGTATCGCAAAGCGCTTGGCACGTGATGGTTTTGCAGTTGTAGTGAATTATGCCGGCAGTGAAATCGCTGCAAGAGAAGTCGTCGCGCAAATTACAAAAGTTGGTGGCCGGGCAATTGCTTACCAGGCTGATGTATCTGATGCCGCTTTGGTGAGTGCCATGTTCGACCATGTGGAATCCACATGGGGGAATGTTGATGTGTTAGTGAATAACGCCGGGATCATGGAACTTCAACCTCTTGCCAAAGCGGATACGCAACATGTCGATAGGCAAATTGATATTAACCTCAAGGGAACAATCAACACACTGCGAGAGGCTTCAGTACGACTGAACAATGGTGGACGTGTGATCAACTTATCGACCAGTGTTGTCGGTCTCAAGCTTGAGAATTATGGTGTTTACGCCGCAACAAAGGCGGCGGTAGAAACACTCACAGCGATCATGGCCAAAGAGATGCAAGGTAAAAATATTACGGTCAACGCGATTGCTCCGGGACCGACAGCAACTGAACTGTTTTTAAACGGAAAAACGCACGAGTTGATAGGCCGTATGGCCAAAATGAATCCGCTTGAGAGACTTGGTACACCAAATGATATTGCATCGGTAGTGTCGTTCCTCGCAAGTACAGATGGGGGATGGGTTAATGGTCAAGTATTGCGTGCCAATGGCGGCGTCATTTAAGGGGTGAACGATGTCAAAAAAATCATGTTGGTTACTGGTTCATCTAGTGGATTTGGGCATATGACGTTTGAACCTGCCGAAGCCTTTACACCAGAGCAGAGGCCATAAAATATTTAGTGTAAATGGCTGTTGCTCATCACCATACACGGTTACCGTACATGCCCATGAACCGTGTCATGGCTGGCTTCCGGTCCCTTAGAGGCATTGTCCACTTTTTCGCTATCTGGTGTAACGCCAGATACAGCAACTTCATTACCGCCTCATCATTCGGGAATGACCGTCTGGATTACGGGAATTGCCGATGTTTTTATCAGTGACATCATGTTTGGCATAGCCATTGGCTACGGGCATGAACAGCCTGTGGCCAATGGCTTGCAACGTGTCCATAAAAGCGGTGTAAACCCGGAGCAAAGCGGGGGATGGCTAACACATTACTGCACTAAATTTCCATTCTGGGGCGTTGTCGGTTATTTTATGTTTGCACGGTTTATGCATATCCTCCTGACCCGAGGCGGCATACGTTTAACAAAATGCATTTAATATATTGATAATGAATAGGAAAATAGATTTATGAGCAGTTTACCACCTTGTCCAAAATGTAATTCCGAATATACATATGAAGATGGTGTAATGCTAGTGTGCCCAGAATGTGGTCATGAGTGGTCTCTCAATGCTGAAGAACACGTTGAAGAAGAGGCCAGTGTAAAAGATGCCAACGGCGCCGTACTGAATGATGGTGATACGGTAACCGTGATTAAGGATCTGAAGATAAAGGGGTCTTCACTTGTGGTGAAAGTGGGTACCAAGGTGAAAAATATCCGTCTGGTGGATGGCGATCATAATATCGATTGCAAAATTGCCGGTATTGGCGCCATGCAGCTTAAATCAGAGTTTGTCAAAAAAGTCTAAAAACCCTTAAGCATGTTGTTATCCGGTGTGACGCAATCAACCGGGTAACAAGGTGCCCGTTTGGTCAGCCCCCAATTCAATCCGTTTAATTGGCGGCTGATACCCGGTAATGCCCATCACGCCAATGCTGTCGCTTGTTCTCGCGGTAAGTGCCCGTAGTCACAAGTGCGGCTAAATATTCAGCTCAAGTTGCTGTTCATGCTGCCCGTGTAACGTCTCAACGCCCGCGCTTAACCCGGCGGCAATCCCCACAAGACGAATGCCCCGCCCCTGTGCCCGCTGTAGTGCCTGGGTTAACAATGAGCTGAGCAGATAGGGGGATAAAGCTGTTGCCCGGCTTTCAATGGTGGTCTGGCGAAAATCGGCAAATTTCAATTTAACCACCAGCTTGCCTATCTGGCGTCCGGCAGCGTAGCGTTGCAACCTGCTTGCCAGTTCCTTGATTAAGCCTTGCAGCACCTGCCAGCACTGTTCCTGGGTGAAAATGTCCTGTGCAAGTGTGGTTTCCACTCCCACGGATTTACGCACCCGATGAGGATTTAATGCCCGTTCATCAATGCCAAATGCCCGTTGGTACAATGCATGGCCGAATTTGCCAAATTGCGCCACCAGCTGATGCTCGGGAAAGCGCTGCACATCTTTGCAGGTATAGAGTTGCCATTGAGCCAAACGGGCGGCGGTTACTTTGCCCACACCGGGTATTTTATGCAGTGGCAACGAGGCCACAAAGGATGGCAGGGTCTCTGGCGTTACCACAAACTGGCCGTTGGGCTTGTTGATGTCCGAGGCCACTTTTGCCAAAAATTTTACCGGTGCCACGCCTGCCGAGGCCGTCAAGCCGGTTTGCTGCAGTATATCGGCCCGAATGGCGCTGGCGATACGGGTAGCGGAGCCCTGAAACAAGGCACAATCCGAGACGTCCAGAAACGCTTCATCTAATGATAACGGTTCAATCACCGCGCTATATTGCAGGAAAATCTCGCGAATTTGCTGGGATATGGCTTTATATTCCGCCATCCGCCCTGGCCGCAGTATAAGGTTAGGACACAGTTTCAAGGCATAAGCGGTGGCCATGGCGGAATGGATGCCGAATTTTCTGGCTTCATAATTACAGGTGCTGATCACGCCGCGACGTTCACGACTGCCCCCCACCGCCAGGGGTTTTCCCCGATATTGAGGAAAGTCACGCATTTCTACGGCGGCATAAAAGCAGTCCATGTCGATGTGAATGATTTTCTTCATGCCATGATTTGGTAACCCATCATACAAATACTGTATAAACAAACAGTATCAAAGTAAAGCCATAAAAAAAGGGAGCCAAGCTCCCCTCTTTAATAAACGATAAGCCACCGCGTTAACTGGTACGGAATTGATTGATGTTACTGGTCAATGCCCGGCTCACGGTGCGAAAGGCCCGCATCTGTTCCACCAGCGCCTCACTGGCAGTAAGGGTTTCATCAGAATGCTCGCGCACCTCTTCAATGTTGTGGGCAACCTCTTCGGCCACGACGGCCTGCTGCCCGATAGCGGATGTGATTTCAGCGGTTTGCTGCTGAATGTCATTAATGGCACTGGTGATTTCATCCAGTACCGCTTCCACTTGTACGGTCAGTGTCCGGCCGTTTTCGGCTTGTGTTACACCTGCCTCCATCACCTGCTCTGCCTGTTGCGCCTGGGTTTGCAGGGTTTGGATGATATCCTGAATGTTGCTGGTGGAGTCTTGTGTACGGGAAGCCAAGGTGCGCACCTCATCGGCCACGACCGCAAAACCACGCCCCTGTTCACCGGCTCTGGCCGCCTCAATGGCGGCATTGAGGGCCAGCAGGTTGGTTTGTTCCGCAATGGCACGGATAACACTCAGCACCTCACCAATCTCTTCTGAGCTGCTTTTAAGCTGCCGAATAACGCCGGCAGCAGAGTGCACCTGTTCAGACAAGGAATGCATGCCGTTTGCCGCCTGTTGCACGGTACTTACACCTGCCAGTGCCTGTTGATGGGCGGCATCGGCAGAATCTGCCGTGCGCTGCGCCCCGGCTGCCATCTCCTGGCTGGTATGGGCCATTTCGGTGGCAGCGGTGGCAACGGAGGCAATTTGCTGTTTTTGCGCCCTGACGGAGCTGAGTGATTGCTCGCACACCGCCACGGAATCATCCACGCCTTTGTCCACTTCATCGGTAAGCTGCCGGGTTTCTTTGAGCATGCCCTCCACTTTGGCGGCAAATTTGTTAAAGGCGGCGCTCAGGCGCCCCAATTCATCTTCGCGTTTCATCTCAATACGCCGTGACAAGTCGCCTTCGCCATCGGCAATATCTTCCAGCGCATGCAGCAATTCCCTCAAATGGCGGCGAAACGGTTGCAGTACCACGGTAACAACCAGCCCCACCAACAAAATAATGCCAATGGATAACAGGGTGGTTTGCCAGACTTTTTGCTTAACCGGCGCCTGGAATACGCCATCTGGCAGCATAAAGCCCAGATACCAGCGCACTTGGGGATAATCGCTGCTGATGCTGACAAAACTGACATGTTGCAATTGCCCCTGATACATCACTTCGGCAATACCGCGTCCCCGTGCCTGAATTTGCTGTTTGAGCGCGGCAAAACCGCTGTTATCGCCCGGTTGGGCATCCACTTGGGCAATGTCACTGCCCGGCATGAAAGACTGAGTAAACCCGGGAAAATACACCAGTTTGCCTTGCTCGGTCATCAGAAAGGCTTGCCCTTCTCCCTGGTATTTAATGGGGGATAACAGGTGTTTGCCTATGGTATCGATAAGAATGTCCATGCCGCCAATCCCAACCAGTTGGCCGGCGGGGTTTTTAACCACGGTTTTCACCGTGGCCGACACGGTACCATCGTTGGCATCCACGGCAGGGTCGGCAACAAACAAGCCGTTTTTATTAATGGACTCCTGCCACCAGGGGCGTTTGTTGGTGTAATAATCGGGGTCATCCTCATAACGGCCATTGAGATCGAAATATTCAAAGGTATGGGCCGAGCCTAAAAACACCGACTTTATGTCTTTGTTGCGTTCAGAGAAAAAGCGGAAATACTTCACCAGTGCCTGATATTGCTCGTCCTGGCTCAGATCGGCTCCTCGTTGCTGGTAACCATCAAACCAGTTAACCACCCAGGGGTTGGCAAAAATGGTGTGGATAATCTGCCCTTTGGCATAAAAATAGTTGCCAATTTCCTGGGCTTTCAATTCCAGCATGGCAGCAATATCGTTATCGATACGCACACGGGTTGAATCACTGTCGGTTTTCACCATAAAAGCGGCAATGGTGGTGAGCAAAATGGCCAACGCGCCGGCAATGGCCACAACCAACTGACGGCTTAATGAACGTTTGATCTGTAACATCAGGGTTCCTGTTCTTGCTTTTGTTATTGAGGAACGCACAATGTATCAAAAGCTACAGCTTACGTTTAGTTAAAATTTACGTAACAAGGTGTTTAAATTCTTATAAATGTAAAAAATAACGCCATCTGAATATCCTAACGTTAGTTATTCTGCACAAATGTGGCACAAATGCCCTGCAAGTGCGGATATGCCATGGTTCTGCAATAAATTTGCTTAACGGCACACGGGAATATTCAAAGGAAATAAAGTAGCAAAACCTTCAGTTTGGTAGGGAAATAACATAAAAGCGGTTTTCTGGGCATTGTTAAGGGTTAATACAAGCTAAAGCCTTATGCCAAATGCTCCGGCTTCAGGAAGCATGACAGTTTGCCTTAATCTCAATACAGATGTTATGCGAGAGTGGTGCCCCATGGCGCTGCACCATGCAAACAGCAGTGCCAAGCTGGATGCCAAACAACAATGCCCGCAACAATGCGGGCATGGATGCAAGATGGATAGCCAACTTACATTTTGGACTGCAGGTAATTTGCCAACCCTATCTGCTTTATCAGCCCCAGCTGTTTTTCCAGCCAGTACATGTGATCGTCTTCCGTATCTACCAGCAACTCTTCAAGCAGTTCCCGGGTGGGGTAATCATTAAGCTGCTCACACAGGGCAATGCCCTTGCGCAGTGAATCTGCCACTTTGTACTCATACTGCAAATCGTTATGCAGCATCTGGGCAACATCGGCCCCGATGGTTAACGGCTCACGACTTGCCACATCAGGCTTGCCTTCAAGAAACAAGATGCGGGCAATGAGTTTGGCCGCATGGCCGCGTTCATCCAGAGATTCATGATTAATGCGCTCATACAGTTCATTAAGCCCCCAGTCTTCGTACATGTGGGCATGCACGAAATACTGATCCATGGAGGAGAGCTCCCCTGTAAGCTGCTTGTTGAGCATTTCAATAATTTGCGGATGTCCTTTCATGACATAAACCTCTTATTCTTCATTCAGTTGAGATTGCAGATAGTTCTGAATTCCGGTGAGACGGATAAGTTCAAACTGGGCTTCCAGCCAATCCAGGTGTTCCTCTTCATCTTCCAGCAAGTCTTCCAGAAGATCCCGGCTAACGTAATCCTGTTCAGCTTCACACAATGCCACCGACGTCCGTAACAGCTGTAATTGGGCTTCCAGCATGCGTTTGTCACAGATCAGCATCTCTTCGCTGTGTTCACCTATTTGCAATTTTTCCAGCTGTTGCAGGTTGGGCAAGCCTTCCAGAAACAGTACCCGTTCAATCAATTTGTCGGCATGTTTCATGTCCTGGATGGATTTTTTGTAGCTGCGCTGATTGAGTCCTTCCAGTCCCCAGTTTTTAAACATTCTGGCATGCAGGAAATATTGATTGATGGCGGTAAGCTCGCAGGTCAGCACCTTGTTGAGCGCTGAAACAACATTGGGTTGGCCTTTCATAACGCAGTTCCTTGTGTAAGGTTTGATCTATATCAATACACAAGCCTAACCGTTGCGTTAGGAAATAGCAAATTATGCTTTTATTTCATAAGGTTAATAAAGATAAGCATTCTTATTATTACTTATGGGATAAAGATGAAATGGCGTAGGATAGCCCGATACCGCCACTGGGGGGGGGAAAGCACATCAACAATAGCCAGGCACGGCTTCCACCATGGGCTTTTTGGCATACCAAGCGCGAGTATTGAGGTTATTGATGCGCAGCACGTGCATGCGGTCATTGTGTGCTCTTGCAAAAGCCATACAATCACCAGTGACATAGCCTTATGCGGCTACGGATATGCTGCGCATGTGGGAAGTGATAATGTTAAATGATGCGGTGCTGGGCCAGGCGTTCCTGCCGCGCCGCTTCTTTTGCTTCTCTGGCTTTGCGCCGATCGCAGGGTTCATCACAATCACAGGCTTTTTCAATGCCCAGTGCCCCCAATCCGCCACAACTGCCCTGAACGGCTTTGCGCTTAATCAGATAGCCGACAGACATCAACAGGAAAAACACCAACAGAAACAGAAAAGCGGCTATGAATGTACTCATCTCATCGTTCCTTTTGTTTTAAGTCACCTTTTTGCGTTTAGCATGGTAAGTAAAACACTCACTCACACCAACGTAAAGCGGTTACTGCAATGTGCCCTTTGGAAAACAACGTCCTATGGAAGGCCTATCATCAATGGTCATGGTAAGGATGTTGCCCGGCAAAAGGGCGCGCTTTAACACCAATAACGCTAAAGCCCCGGCACTGCCAATGCCGCGCCGGGGCTTTGTGGCTTAGCCGCCGAAATCATCCAGCAGGATGTTTTCATCCTCTACGCCAAGGTCTTTCAACATGGCGATAACGGCAGCGTTCATCACTGGCGGGCCACACATGTAGAACTCACAGTCTTCCGGTGCCTCGTGGTGCTTCAGATAGTTTTCATACAATACGTTATGAATGAAGCCGGTGTAGCCGTCCCAGTCATCTTCAGGCTGGGGATCCGACAGGGCCACATACCAGTTAAAGTTGTCGTTTTCTTTAGCCAGCATGTCAAAGTCTTCCACGTAAAACATTTCACGCTTCGAACGGGCACCATACCAGAAGCTCATCTTGCGCTTGGTTTTCAGGCGCTTGAGCTGATCAAAGATATGGGATCTCATAGGAGCCATGCCTGCACCGCCACCGATGAAGACCATTTCTGCATCAGTGTCTTTGGCAAAGAACTCACCAAAGGGACCGGAAATCGTCACTTTATCGCCGGGTTTCAGGCTCCAGATATAGGAAGACATCTTACCGCATGGCAGGCTCAGGTTACGTGGCGGCGGTGTGGCAATACGCACGTTCAGCATCACGATGCCAAACTCTTCCGGATAGTTTGCCATGGAGTAAGCGCGGATCACCGGCTCGTCCACCTTTGAGTCCAGATTGAAGAAACCAAAGTGTTCCCAGTCCTTGCGGTACTTTTCAGGAATATCAAAATCCTTGTAGTACACATGATGTGCCGGGGCTTCAATCTGAATATAACCCCCCGCCCGGAATGGCACTGACTCGCCATCGGGAATGGCCAGCTTGAGCTCCTTGATGAAGGTGGCCTTGTTGTTGTTGGAAACCACGGTGCATTCCCATTTTTTGATACCAAAAATGGATTCGTCCAGTTCGATTTCCATGTCAGATTTTACATTCACCTGACAAGACAAACGGCAACCTTCACGTGCTTCACCCTTGCTGATATGGTTCAGCTCAGTGGGCAAAATGTCGCCGCCACCCGATGTTACTTTGACCCGGCACTGACCGCAGGAGCCACCGCCACCACAGGCAGACGAGACGAAAATGCCGTTATCTGCCAGTGCTCCCAGCAGTTTGCCGCCAGCCGGGGTTTTAATGGCTTTGTCCGGGTCGCCATTAATTGCAATTGTGATATCACCGCTGGATACCAGTTTGGATTTGGCAAACAAAATCACCAACACCAACACCAGTACAATGGCGGTGAACATACTCACACCGAGGTAAACCTCCAGTGGAGTGGACTTAAAAATACCAAGAATATCCATTCACTTATCCTTAGAAGGTCCGATTCAGGAAGCCACTGGTCGCATCACAGCGACACCCCAGAGAACGACATGAAACCCAAAGCCATCAGGCCGGCAGTCAGGAAGGTGATCCCCAAGCCGCGCAAACCCGCTGGCACATCCGCATATTTGAGTTTCTCACGGATACCCGCCATCAAGACAATGGCCAGTGCCCAGCCCATACCTGAACCGAAACCAAATACAGCACTTTCACCCAAGGTGTAATCACGCTCCACCATAAAGGAAACCGCCCCGAAGATGGCACAGTTTACGGTGATCAACGGCAGGAAAATCCCCAATGCGTTGTACAGTGGCGGGAAATACTTATCCAGTGTCATTTCCAGGATTTGTACCAGCGCCGCAATGACCCCGATGAAGGTGATAAATTTCAGGAAGCTCAGATCAGCATCCGGGAACCCTGCCCACGCCAGTGCACCCGGCGCCAGCAAGCCCTGATAAATGATCTGGTTCACGGGCACAGAGATGGTCATGACCACCACCACTGCAATCCCCAGCCCCATGGCGGTTTTCACTTTTTTGGAAACCGCCAGGAAAGTACACATCCCCAAGAAGAAGGACAGTGCCATGTTTTCGATAAAAATCGAACGGATCAATAAACTCAGATAGTGTTCCATCATGCTTATCCTTTCGCTTCAACCTGTTCGGGTTTGTAAGTACGGATCACCCAAATCAGCAAACCAATGAGGAAGAAGGCGCTTGGGGGCAGCAGCAGCAAGCCGTTAGGCTGATACCAGCCGCCATCGGAGATTTTCTCCAGGATCTGAACACCAAACAGGGAACCGTTGCCGAGCAACTCACGGAAGAAGCCCACGGTTAACAGCACCAGCCCGTAGCCCAAACCGTTACCGATACCATCCATGAAACTCATCAGTGGCGGTGACTTCATGGCATAGGCTTCGGCGCGTCCCATCACGATACAGTTGGTAATAATCAATCCCACAAACACTGACAACTGCTTGGACACGTTATAGGCATAAGCCTGCAGTAACTGGTCCACCACAATTACCAAGGAGGCGATAATGGTCATCTGTACGATAATGCGCACGCTGCTGGGAATGTGATTGCGGATCAACGAGATGAACAGGTTGGAAAACGCGGTTACGGCAGTAAGCGCAATGGCCATCACCACAGCGGTTTCCAGCTTGCTGGTGACCGCCAGCGCACTACAGACCCCCAGCACTTGCAGTGCAATCGGGTTGTTATTGAGGATAGGTCCGGTAAGAACCTGTCTCAGCTCTTTGGTATCAGCCATTAGTTCAATCCTCCATTGCGGGCGTTTTCAATGAAGTGGGCAAAACCCTCGTTACCCAACCAGAACACCAGGGTGTGCTGCACCCCATTACTGGTCAGTGTGGCACCTGACAGCGCATCCACACCGTAATCAGAGGCCGCTACGGCAGGGTTTTTGGTTACCTGAATTGCAATGTTACCCTGTTCGTCAAACAGCTTTTTGCCGTTCCACTTCACTTTCCATTTCGGATTCTGCACCTCACCACCGAGCCCTGGGGTTTCCCCCTGGTCGTAATACACCAGGTTCTGCACGGTGTTCATATCCGGCTCTACCGCCAAAAACGCATACATGGTGGACCACAGGCCATAGCCATGTACGGGCAGAATGACGCTGGTAAGGGCTCCGGCATCATCACGCACCAGATATACCACGGCATTTTTGGCCACGCGTTTTACCGACGCCACATCATGTTCGGGAACAAATGAGGTACCCGTGTCACGGGCGGCTTTTTTCTGGTCATAGGTATCGCCGTCAATCTCCGGCACTACAGCGCCGGTTTTCAGGTCAATCACCTTGGCAGCCACATACTTTTTATAGGTGTTGAGAATGTCTTTCTTGTTGAGCTGCGCGCTTGGGTCAATCAACCCGGCCGCCTCAAGAATGTATTTCTGCTTATCCAACAGCTTGTTTTCCTGCTGGGTAGGCTTGAGCAATACGGCAGCGGTGGACACGCAAATAGAGCAGACCAGACACAAGCCGACAACTATGGACAAAGTCCTGGCAAATGAATCTTTATTCTTAGCCACGAGCAATCCTCCGCTTGATATTTGCCTGTACCACAAAATGGTCAAACAAGGGTGCAAACAGGTTGGCAAACAGAATGGCCAGCATCATCCCTTCAGGGAAGGCAGGGTTAATGACCCGGATGAACACCGCCATGGCGCCAATGAGAATGCCATAAGACCATTTGGCTTTATTGGTGAAAGAAGCCGATACCGGATCGGTGGCCATGAACATCATGCCGAACGCGAAACCGCCCAAGACCAGATGCCAGTACCAAGGCATGGCAAACATCGGGTTGGTGTCTGACCCCAGCATGTTCAGCAGTGACGAGACTCCAATCATCCCCACCAGTACCCCGGCCACAATGCGCCAAGAGGCAATACGGGTATAAATGATCACCAAACCGCCGATTAAAATCGCCAGAGTGGAGACTTCACCGGTAGAGCCGGGAATAAATCCGAAGAACGCATCCCACCAACTCTGATCAAAAGCGTATTCCAGCTTGCCGGCAGCCGCCTGGCTCAAGGCAGTGGCGCCAGAGTAACCGTCGGCAATCACCCAGTTGGTGTCACCGGACATGTTCAGCGGGTAAGCGAAGAACAAAAATGCCCGTCCAGCCAGTGCCGGGTTAAGGAAGTTGCGCCCGGTACCGCCAAACACCTCTTTTGCCACAACCACGCCAAAGGTAATCCCCAGGGCAACCATCCATAACGGAATGGTAGGTGGCAAAATCAGCGCGAATAAAATGGACGTCACAAAGAAGCCTTCGTTCACTTCATGCCCGCGCACGGAGGCAAACAGCACTTCCCAAATTCCCCCCACGGCAAACGTCACCGCATAGATGGGCAGGAAGAAACAGGCGCCGTACCACATCAGGGTACTCCAGCCGGCACTGGTGGTTAACTCAGCGCCAAATAACTGGAACAAGCCCACCTGCCAGACGTCCGGCGTGCCGTGTCCGGCAATCAGCGCCAACTGCGCCTGCAAGCCGATGTTGTACATGCCCACAAACATGGCGGGGAACGTACAGGCCCACACGGTGATCATCATGCGTTTCAGATCCAGGTTGTCGCGCACATGGGTCCGGCCCTTGTTCACCTTGCCTGGCGTGTAAAAAATGGTCGCTGCCGCTTCGTAAAGGGCATACCATTTTTCGTATTTACCGCCTTTTTCAAACTGCGGTTCAATACGCTCGAGAAAATCTTTCAAGCTCATATGCCTTCCCTCTCAATGGTCTCCAGGCAATCACGCAGATAGGAGCCATAGTCATACTTACCGGGGCAAACAAAAGTGCAGAGCGCCAGATCTTCTTCATCCAGCTCCAGCGCACCCAGTGCCATGGCACCATCGCTATCGCCAGACACCAGGTCCCGCAACAGCATGGTAGGCAGAATATCCAGAGGCATCACCCGTTCATAATTGCCAATCGGCACCATGGCCCGCTCGGAGCCGCCGGTACTGGTGGTCATGTTGAACAGCCTGGAAGGCGTCAGGTGCCCCAGGAATGCCCGGGTAATGGAGAACTTGTTGCTGCCGGGCATGACCCAACCGAAAAATTCTTTCTCGGTTCCCTCTTCTACCAGAGAGAGCTGTAATGAATAGCGCCCCAAATAGGCATGAGGCCCTACGGCGGTTTCGCCGTTCAGGACCGAGCCGGAAATGACCCGTACCTGACCATCCGCCTTTTCATTGGCCAACAGCTCATCGGTACTTGCCCCCAAGACAGTACGGATAAGGCGTGGTGATTTGGCTTTAGGGCCGCCAACCGCCACCACCCGCTGGCAATAAAGCTCACCGGTGGTAAACAGTTGCCCCATGGCAATCACGTCCTGATAGCCAATGTGCCAAACCGTGCGCTTGGACGATGCCGGCATCAGGAAATGGATATGGGTGCCTGGCAGCCCCGCAGGATGCGGGCCGGCAAACTCTTCCACTTGGGCATTGGCCGCCGGCATATCCGCCCCAGGCGCTTTGCACAAAAACACCTTGCCGGCGAGCTTGGACAGCAGTTTCAGGCCTGTGGCAAACGCGTCTTTATGTTCGGCAATAATGACCTGGGGATCCGCAGCCAAAGGCTGGGTATCGATGGCGGTAACAAAAATGGCGGCAGCAGTAGTGTCTACTGCGGGAACCTTACTGAAAGGCCGGGTGCGAAATGCCGTCCACAAACCTGACTCAATCAGGTTTTCCCGGACTTTTCCGGCATCAAGGGAGTCGATAGCGGCGGCGTCGTACTTGGCAAAAGAGACGGATTCGTTCCCTTCCACTTCGATCACGACCGACTGCAAAACGCGTCTGGCGCCGCGGTTGATGTCTGCAACAGTGCCACTGGCAAAAGCGGTATATTTGACGCCGGGGTTCTTTTTGTCTTCAAACAGAACCTGGCCTTTCGCTACTTTATCGCCCACCTTGATCTTCATCGTTGGACGTAAGCCAATATACTCTTCACCCAATGTAGCAACGTGTTTAATGGCTGGGCCATCATGGATAACTTGCTTTGGTTTACCTGCAAGAGGTAAGTCCAATCCTTTCTTGATTGTAATCATATCCACATGCACTACGGTTGAAGGAAAGACAATGCGCCGCGTTCCTGCCAATCCAGGGCATCACACAACAAATATGCCAAGCATTGAGTTAGCGCAGATTTATCTCAGAAATGCGATCGCAATCACGTTGTTCGGCGGGCATTCTACCCCAATTGAAACGCCATAGCCACGAAAATTGTAGTATTTTTGTGGTCTCTGAAATTCCTAAAAAGCTAAATTAAACAACAAATTTGTATCTTTTTATCAACAACAAGCCCAAAAGGCCCACTGCAGTGGTGTTGATAAATCATATTTTTCTAAAAAAAAGAATTTTTTTGTGATACCGGTCAAGACAAAAAATAAACTTGCAGCAGATCACACTTTTCCACCAGCAAGCATGTTTACGTGGTTCATCCCCGCGGTTTTTCCTGCCGGCATCATCCCTGAACAACCCGTCCAGTACACCGTAATGTCATTGGTATTACCATTCCACTTTAGTCAGTTATGCCGCGATTTCGCACGCAGCCATCCAAAATGACAATAAAAAACGGCATAAAGCCACGCTTTATGCCGTTCGCTGCCACAGGAGCGATGCAAAAAACTTCAGTGTTTACCGGGCACGGAACAACACTTAAAGGGTTTTCAGAATGTCATCGCCGAGTTTCAGCTCATCATTGTGATTCACCCGAATACCGGAGGTGATAACCGCTTGTGCAATCTGCTGCGCCTCATCCAGTGAGTGCATGGTAAAGGTACCGCACTGATACCGGTTCAGCTCCGGAATGTCGTCCTGGCTTTTTACCTGCAGCACATCCTGCATGGCTGCCAGCCAGGCATTGGCTACAAGTTGCTCATCCGGAGTGCCAATCAGGCTCATGTAAAAACCGGTACGACAACCCATGGGAGAAATGTCAATAATCTCCACGCCGTTTCCGTTGAGGTGATCCCGCATGAAACCGGCAAACAGGTGCTCCAGCGTGTGGATGCCCCGTTCGCTCAAAATGGCTTTGTTGGGCACACAAAAGCGCAAATCGAATACGGTGATGTCATCCCCTTTTGGGGTGCTCATCTGTTTGGCCACCCGTACGGCAGGCGCCTCCATGCGGGTGTGATCCACGGTAAAACTGTCTAACAATGGCATAACTGCCTCCCTAATCAATACATTGAGCAATCGTTAACAGTGCCAAGGCAACTGTCATGCGCTAGCCATACGCTAATGGTTAACCCCGGCACTTGGGTGAATCCGGCACGGCTACCTGTGCCTGCCACTCTTGGGGCGTATAGGTGTGCATGGACAAGGCATGAACGCCATTCGCCAGTTCATGGGCCAGGGCTTCATTCACCTGACGATGGCGGGCCAATAGCCGTTGGCCGTCAAAGGCCTGGCTGACAATGACCACTTTGAAATGGGTTTCTGAGTTGGGTGGCACGTGGTGGTTATGGCTTTCATTGACAACCTCGAGATGCTCCGGTAGCAATGCGGCCTGTAATTTCTGTTGGATGGTTTCAGCAACTGACATGACTCTTTCCCCGACGGGTGTAAACTGGCGGCAGGTTACTTGCTCAGCCACCAAAGATCAATCGCCGCCACAGGGCATGGCGGTTTTAATGGGAATGAAACCCGGGCTGTAGCAGGCGAAAAGTAAAATTCACCCGGGGAGATTTCACCTTAAGGCGTTTGGGCAAGGCGTGCTGCCAATGCTGTTGCATGGGCCAGCGCATCAACAGCAAATCGCCAGACGCCAATAACAGCGTGAGTTTCTCCCCCGTGCGCCGATGCCGGATGACAAAATCCCGCGCGGCGCCCAAGGTGATGGAGGCAATGTCGCTGCAGGGCTGGATTTCCGCTTCATTGTCGCTGTGCCAGCCCATGCATTCCTGGCCGTTGGCATAATGGTTAACCAACACCCCATTGCTGCTAAATTGCCAGTCCCGCCACAATTTTTGCCGCAATCGCGCAACATATTTGGGCCAAGGCTGGGCCCGGACCAATAATCCCGAATAAAGATAATCGCAGCCATCATCAGCAAACCAGACCTGACGCCGGGGAATGGGATGGGATTGACCAAAAACCGTTACTTGCGGTTGCCGCAGCGGATAGTGCCGGGCCTCATGCCATAACGCCTGTTGCTGCGCCTTGTTGAGGTAATCCCTCACCAACAGCATGGGCGGACTGTCAAAGGGGGTACCGTGCAAACCGTTGTCAAAACCGTGCATTCGCTGATTGTCCCTTATGGTGCGGTTTTATCTTGCCATCCGTTCGATATTGGCAAATATAAAAGCCCCGCAGTGGATGAGTGTCGCTATTGGCGCAGGCTTTTGCGATAATTCGCCACAAAATTTTCAAGCCCCTATCCCGTTATGATGACTCAGTTTGCCGTTGCCGACCAGTTACTGACACTGCAGCGTTTTCCGGCCCAACAACACAACAATCTGCAAGCTTGGGATGCCGCTGATGAACATCTGTTGCAAAAGCTCGGTGAACAACCGCTTCCCGCTGCAATGATGCTGCTTAATGACAGTTTTGGCGCACTGCTTTGCGGCATCAAGGCCAGACACCCCGAGTTACCCTGTCAGTGGGTATCGGATGCGGCCACCGCCCGTTATGGCGCCCAACAAAATCTGCTGCAAAATCGCTTGTCAGCGCATGACGTTCATTGGCTGCAGCAACCTGCCGCCCCGCTCATGCCCACGCAGCTAACCCTGATGAAGCTGCCGAAAAACCTTAACTATTTTGCCTGGCAGCTAACACGGCTTGCCCGGGAGTTGCCCAAAGGCAGCCAGATATGGATTGGGGCCAAGGCCAAGGTGATTAATCAGTCGCTGCTGCAACTGATAGGGCGCCATTTTGGCCCGGCCACTGCCAGCCTTGCCTGGAAGAACACCCGGGTGATCACCGCCGTTGCCGACGGCAAGCCCCGTACTGAGCCCAAACCACAACAATGGCCGGTAGCGGAATACGCGCTGCAACTGCGCAATCTGAGTAACGTGTTTGCCGCCAACAAACTGGATATCGGTGCCCGCTTGATGTTGCAGCATCTGCCTGTGGGGCAGTTTCAGCAGGTGATTGACCTTGGCTGCGGCAATGGCATTTTGGGATTGAGGGCCGGGCAACTGTATCCCAAGGCTCATGTGCATTTTGTGGATGATTCGGCCCAGGCGGTAGCCTCCGCCCGGCAAAACTGGCAGCAAAATGGCCTGGTGGCAGCACAGGGACATTTTTATTGGGATGACTGCCTGACCCATCTGCCACCTGACGTGAGTGCAGATCTCATTTTATGCAATCCGCCGTTTCATCAGGGAGAAGCCATTACGGATCATATCGCCTGGCAGATGTTCAGTGATGCCCGTCAGCGGCTACGGCGCGGCGGACTGCTGCAGGTGGTGGGCAACCGCCATTTGGGCTATCACGTCAAGCTCAAGCGCCTGTTTGGCAACTGCCAAACGGTGGCCAGCAACCAGAAATTCGTGATTTTGCAGGCACGTAAGGCTTGATGCCAGCGTTGCCATCCGCGCTTCTCTCATCGCCTGGCCGGCAAGGAAGCGCGGATGGCACCCGCTTAAAAATCGCACTGCTGCATCTGATAATCAAAACGGCCACCCGCATCCAGACATTCATCCACCGCCAGAAACGTTGCCGCATACTGCAGGCCAAACCAGGTAACCCCAATCACTAGCGCCCAACACATCACGCCCACCAGCCACACCAATGCGCGGTTGGCCGCAAGGGCGGGACAAAGCCTGTTGCAAATGCGCTGGCCCGTGTTCACGACCCACGATGTTATCACACTCATCACCCCCCCCTTTTTTATCCATCTGCCTATCCGGCTGTACGCCAGTTGTCACCCAAGGCATGAATCCTTAGTCATCACTGATGTCGGCAGAGGCGCCCGCCCCCTGACGCAGGACGCTCAGCCCCATGAACACAGCAAACAAGCCACTTAGCAAAAACATCAAGTTCCAGCCCAAATGCCACTTACCCGCCAACATGCCGGTAAACTGCTGCAGCAATGCCGCCCGGTTAATGCCCACATAGGCCAACAACAGCACCACCAGCGCCACACAAAAATAGATCACCACACCGGTAGCCAGTTTTTCCTGCCGCGGGCGAGACCAGTTAAGTGATGCCAGCCCCATGCCCATGATGGGCATTAACAGCAAGCTCCATATGGCCAGATAATTGAGCCCGGCAGGCAAGCTACCGGCAAAAGTAAACAGGGGGTAAATAACGTTATAAAAGAGCCCTAGCCCGATAAAACGCAGCAAATACTCAAGCATTACCGGGAGCGGGGATGGAATGTCCAACTCCAGTTCTCGTCGCTCGGCAAGGGATTGCGCCAACGCATGGTGAGCCGTGGGCAAAATGGCCATCACCCCCAAAGCGCCGAAGGCCATTAACAACGGCACGAAATATTTGTAAGCTCCCATGCTCGACAGCTGGTTCCCTACGGCAAAATAGTTCATCTGCTCTGCCAAAGGCCCATAGGCCAGGGTTACAAACCAACGGGTCATGTCCCCGAATGGCAGCATGTCCGCCCCCAGCACAAAGTGACTCATTGGCCAATAAATCATCGAAAAAGTGGCTGATGCCAATATGGGCAAGGCAAACAGGGTGAAGCAGATCAGCAAGGGGTAAACATTTAACCCCATTAAGATCAGCGGCAGTAAAAAGAGCGCCCAGGCCGGATTGGTAAACGTGAAAAGTGGCCGCGCCAGCGCCTCCTCGGTAAAAAACAGATAACCGCCCTTAATGATGACGACT
Source organism: Shewanella mytili (assembly GCF_046765975.1). Taxonomy (NCBI): domain Bacteria; kingdom Pseudomonadati; phylum Pseudomonadota; class Gammaproteobacteria; order Alteromonadales; family Shewanellaceae; genus Shewanella; species Shewanella mytili. Next base: position 44,834 of record NZ_JBKOUD010000010.1, read on the forward strand.
AACCAGATCACTGCGAAGATGATAGCAATACCGTGAATCAAAGGGTTCCGCTCATCTTCTTCAATTGTTTTAAACACGTAAAATCCCCTTTGCCTTGATAGTGTTGCGCCTGCCGGTCACCAGTAGTGCCACCGCCACAATGCCCAGTGCGCCCAGAGCGACAAGTATGTTCAGTAGCGGTTTTATTGGCATTTACAGCTGAAAATCATCCGTTAAGACAGCATCCGCATCAAAAGGCAGAAAATGGTTATAAATGACTGCAAAACAGCGCTGCCAAGTGTACTTGTGCAGGCCTTTCAAGAAAAGTAAAAATGGAAAAATATCAATAATAATCTGATGGATAGATGAAAAATCAAGATAATGGATGGTATCAATCAGGTGATTTTTGGCAAGCACACAAAAAAACGGTAGCCAACCCCCACTTTCATTCATCCCTTGCGGCCGCATGGCGTTTAGCGCTATGCACTTGTTTCATGGTTCTGGTTCTAGTTCCGGTTCATGGCGCTGGCAGATGCGGCGCCCTTTCAGGGGAAAGGCGCGCCGGTTTCATCATGCGCCGCAACTGAGCTGCAACCATGGCGCTGCGGCGCCCACTCATCATCACTCATAACTCATAACTCATAACTCATCACCACTTTGCACCCGCACCGGACTTGCCCCGACGCCAAGCCAATAACAGCAAGCCTGCCAGTGCCAATACCGACACGCTGCCGCCACTTACGGTGATGGCGGCGCCATCAGTGTCATAGCCGTCCCGGTCCTGACTTTGCAGCGGCAAGGCATACAGGCTGTTGAGTTCATCACTGCTGACGGTTGCCACAATATCGTTGTAGCCCACCTCATACAGATCGATAAGCACATCGTAATGATCGGTGGGATAGCCGCTTTGCAGGGCGGTACTCACCTGATAGCTGTCGTAAGTGCTGTTTCCCTGCAGGTAAAACACCTCCGTGGAATAAAAATGCATCCAGTCGCCACCATTACGGCTCAGGTATAATTCCGCATAAACAGGCACGCTGGCAGCGGCACTGGCACCATAGACATCGGCATCAATATTCACCGAAAAACTGTGATAAAAACCGTCGTAATTGTTGTCATCCAAAAGATACGTGGTCACATCGTAAAAACTGAACTGATGGTAATAACTGTGAGCCGTGGGGGAGGCAATCCGCAGGGAGGGTTTAATCATCCCATCAGGGCTGTTGGCAGCGGTTTTTTCCGCTATCACCTGCTCGCGGGTTTTGAGCAGGTTCTGCACCCGCCCTCCCTGCTGCAATTGTTTTGCAGCGGCTTGCCGCAACTGCGTTTCATCGGCATTGCGGGTCAAGGGGGCTTCCACCGACTTGCTGGTGGCACCGTACCCGACGCCGCTCCATAACAGCAGCAACGCCAAGGGAATAATCCGGCACAGCTTAACCGGGATGAGTTTATACATGGTAGTGTTATACATCTGCATCGCCTCTTCTGGCACAAGTCTTGTTGCCATTAAAGCGAGCGCTCCATGAACACAAGATGAATGAAAACCTTCAGCGTCTGTTCATCTTAACCGGGGATAATTTTGATACCCCACCACCACAAGGATGAATGCCGTTAGGTTTTCACGCCACGCAGGATCTTTTACACTGGGCTTATCCCGTTACACAGGACTCCAGCATGAGTTGCAAGCCACATCACCACCCGCTCAGAACGCTGCGTTTATGCAGTGTGTTTCTGCTGCTGAGCTTATCGTTATCCAGCTTCCTGCTACAGGCCAAACAGCCTCACCATACCCAACAGGGCAAGCCGCAAACCCTGATGGTGCGCAGTAATAATCATGCTGCGCAAATCGTTAAAAGCCGTTATGGCGGCAAAGTGCTGGCAGTGAAATCCGCCAGTGTGGCAGGGGCTCCCGGTTACCGGGTAAAACTGCTGACCGACAATGGCCGCATTATTTACGTTTCAGTGAACGCGGTAAACGGCCGCACGGCAAACTGACCGGAGACATCCCATGCGTTTACTGCTGGTTGAAGACGACATATCACTGCAAGACAACCTAAAGCAACATCTGGAAGACGCCAATTTTGGGGTGGACTGCGCCGCCGATGGTGAAGAGGGGCTGTTTTTGGCCAGGGAATACCCCTATGACGCGGCCATTATTGATGTGGGCCTGCCCAAGCTCAATGGCATTGCCCTCATTGAAGCCATGCGGCAGCAACAGCTTGACTATCCGGTGCTGATTTTAACCGCCCGGGACAGCTGGCAGGACAAAGTGGAAGGGCTGGATGCGGGAGCGGATGATTACCTGACCAAGCCGTTTCATCCCCAGGAGTTGCAAGCGCGGATTAACGCCCTTATCCGCCGTTCGGCAGGCAAAGCCAGCCCCATTCTCAGCAATGGGCCGCTAAGCATCAACACCAGTGCCGCCGAAGTGCGCATGCACAAACAGCTCATCAACCTGAGCGCCTCGGAATACCGCCTGCTGGAATACCTGATGCTGCACCAGGGGGCGGTACAGTCCAAATCCATCCTGATTGAACATCTCTATGATCAGGACTTTGATCTGGACTCCAACGTGATTGAGGTTTTCATTCGCCGCTTGCGCCGCAAGCTTGACCCGGATAACCGCCTGGGGCTGATAGAAACCCTGCGCGGCCAGGGATACCGGATGAATGACGTCAGCCACGGGAATACCCCATGAGCGGCAAGCAAACCGCCCCCCAGCACTGGCAGTGGCTCACGAGCTCCCTCAAGGCACGGCTGATAGCCAGTGCGGTGCTGCTCAACCTGGTACTGCTGCCGTTAATCGGCGTGACGCTGGCAGACGCCTTTCGGGTACAACTGACCACGGCCGTCAGGGATGAGCTCAGCGCCACGTTATACGGCATTCTGGCATTGGCCGAAGTAGAACAGGGCTCGCTCACCCTGCCCCAGCATTTACAGGATGAGCAGTTCAATGTGGATCAATCCGGCCGCTATGCCCTTATCACCGATGCCCATCAACGTGAACTGTTATGGCACTCCCAGTCGTTTATCGGCTTAGCCTTGCCCCAACAGCTGCCGGCACCCGCGCCGGGAGAAAGCCTGTTCAGCCAAATCACCTTTAATGGTGCACCCCATTTCATTTACAGCTTTCGCGCCAGTTTTGCCCCGGCCTCACCCGGCGGGCAGGATTTGCCTTTTTGTGTTTACGTGTTGAAAAGCACCGACAGCTTTGAAGCCACCCAACAGGAGTTTCGCCAGCAATTGTGGCAATGGCTGGCGTTGTTACTGCTGGTCTTGCTGTTAATTCAGGGCGGCTGGTTATGGTGGACACTCAAGCCACTGGCGCGTTTTCGCCGAGAGTTACAAGCGGTGCAACAAGGACGGCAACAGCATCTTGGCGATGCCTACCCGGCAGAGTTGCAACAAGTGGCCCAACAGCTCAACACGCTGATAAGCAATGAACTGCAACAGCGCCAGCGCTACCGCAACGCGCTGGCGGATTTGGCCCACAGCCTGAAAACGCCGCTGGCGGTATTAAGCAGCATAAAAAAACTCCCGCCGGAAGCACAAGAGCCCATCAGCAACATTAACACCCATATCAGCCGCCAGTTGAAACGGGCGCAGGCATCCGGCAACAGTGCCTGGCATCAAGGCATTAACGTGCAGCCCATTGCCAGCAAACTGCTGCGCACCCTCAACAAGATTTACCAGCATAAATCATTAAGCGTCACCGCTGACATGACTAATAACGCGCTGTTTTTCGGGGATGATGCCGATTTCAGTGAGCTGCTCGGCAATCTGCTGGACAACGCCTTCAAGGCCGCTAGGCATCAGGTTCGCATCACCATCAACAGTGACAAACAGCAATTGCAGCTGCAAATCGAAGATGACGGACCCGGCGTAAATACGGCGCAACGCCAGCAGATTTTTCAGCGGGGCGTACGGGCAGATACCTACGAACACGGCCATGGTATCGGGCTGGCGATTGTAAAGGATTTGCTGCAAAGCTATCAGGGGCAATGGCAGATAGACGACTCCCCAACGCTGGGCGGCGCCCGGTTCAGCGTTATCCTGCCCCATTATCGTCAAGCGCAGTAAAGTGCCTGGCGCTTTCAGCTGATGTTCATCTTGCGTTCTTTAAGCTGAACATCAATACCCAGAAGGCCGGCATGCATTGTTGCCGGTTTCCAGCTTGAAAGCGGAGGCAGTTATGCATATTCCCAGTCCGAACGCCAAACGCCTGGCCCCCCAAATGTTGCTGTGGTTATTGTTACTGCTGACATTGGGCAGCTTTAGCCAGCCGGCGGTCAGTGGCAACGAAAGTCAAAGCCGATATTATCCCGACGCGCAACTGGCCCAAATGCTGGCGCCCATTGCCCTGTACCCCGATACCTTACTCAGCCATGTACTGATTGCCAGCAGCTATCCGCTGGAAGTGGTTGCCGCCCAGCGCTGGCGTCAGCAACACGCCAGCTGGAGCAATAACCGGCTAACTGGTGAAGGAGCCAAACAGGGCTGGGATCCCAGCGTGGTGGCCTTGCTGGCCTTTCCCAACATTCTGGACAAAATGAGTGATGACTTGAACTGGACTGCCGATTTGGGTGAAGCCTTTGTGGCCGACGAAGGGCGGGTGATGGACAGTATCCAGACCTTGCGGCAAGCGGCCCAGGATGCCGACAGTTTGCAAAATGTCCGTCAAATCCAGACCAAACGGGAAAACAACCGCATTGTGATTGTCCCTGCCGACCCCCAGGTGATTTGGGTGCCTTATTACGACCCAAGGATTGTATACGGCACTTGGCGCTGGCAGAGCTACCCGCCATTTTACTGGGATCCCTTCCCGGGCTATGTGGTGGCACCTCACACCCGGTTTTACTGGTACAACAGCGGCATCCGCATCTCATTCAACTTTTTTTTCAGCCGTTTCCACTGGCACGAACGCAATGTATGGGTAGATTATCGCCGCAACCATTACCGTTATGAGCCTTATCGCAGCAGTATCAGCAGTGGCGGCCAGCGCTGGCGCCACCAGATGGAGCACCGCCGGGGAGTGCATTACCGTCATCAAAGCGTGCAACAACGCTATGCCCCCAGCCACCCCCGCCATGACATCCGGCGCCAGGTGCAATTACAGCATAAATTGCATCACGCTCAGTCACTTAAGGAGCGCCGGGTGATAAACCATGAAACAAAAGCGCGGGCGCCACTGAATGCCCAGGGGCAAACACACAGACAAAACGCTCGGGGATATGAGCCAAAGCCTGCCATGAAGGCCATCAAGCCCAATACGATGGCAGCACACAACAGCGCGAGCCCTCAACGGGATAAGGGGCAGGCCATGCAACATCGGCCGCTGCGACAAACACCCGCGAAAATGGAGCGCGTGGAACGCCGCCAAGCGCCAGAGAGGCGACAGGTACCGGCAGTAAAATCCAGGGATAACGCTACAAGGCAACGGGAAAGGTAATGACATCACGCCCATCATCACCCCATGACGGGCCGGGTTCCAGCCCGTCCCTTTTCATGGCGATGGTGGATTGGGCTTAGCCCGTCACAAATGCGTCTTCCGCTATTCCGGCTTGCTGTTTGATTGACTGCATTTTTCCGGTGCCATCCCGAACCCAGCCATCAAAAACCCCCATGTAATGGCGCCGCAGCAAACGGTGTTGCAGCCCGCGCTGATGCTGCTGAAAATGGCCGGTGGGGGTAAACCACAAATCCAGTTCTTCACGTTCAGACCAGATGCGCCAGCGCCCCTCCGAGCCGGGGCGGTGATCCACATTAAAGTGCACCGGCGTTAACAGATGGCGCATGCCCGCCTGCCACAATACATTCTGGCAAGAGCCGGTGTCATTGATGCCGCTGGCCAGATTCAGCGCTAACGGTGAACCGGGTTCTCCGTTGATGCACAACCAGCGCCAACGGCTTTGCCTGGCGCTATAACCGGCTTCAAACAGGTAACCTGCCAACGCCCGGGATAACGGCTGCGGCTCATGGTTGATAAACAGCGTGCCACTTAACGTCAGCCCGCTGTGCTGCTGGGCATAACGCCAGCCGTTGTAGCCTTCGGGGCAACACAGGCTCATGGGCAAGCTCAAGGCACCGGAATGCAGGGTTAAATCCGCTTTCAATGCAACACCTTGCACTGAAAAATCCAATATCAGCCGCCACTGACCCCGTTCACGCTGGATACTGATGCCTTTACTGCCACTGAGCCCTTGCCAGGGAGAATGGCTCAGCGACCTTTGCCAGACGAATGGCCACTGCCAGTCACGGTGCAGCAAGCGGCCTTTTTGCACATCGAACAGATAACAGTAACCACTGAGGCCCACCCCCATCTGCCCCAGGCCAACTCCCAGCAAGTAGCGGCGGCTGTGCACCGAGATAAACTCCTGCTGTTTGAATTGCAGTTGCTGCTGCCAGCGGGGTAAGGGTTTATCCCGCTCATTGGTCAGGCGAAAGTCCTTAAGCCCCAAGGTATTAACCATGCCATCAAAATGGCCGAACATGGGAATGCCCCCCATGATCAACGATTGCGGCGCTTCCCGGGTGAAGACCCCGCAAGCAGGATTTTTAACCGGTACAATGTCCTCAGGGCACATGCAAACACCTCATCTGACTAACACTCACATCACTCTAACCTGCCCTTAACCACATTAAAAGCCGCGGCATAAAGCCGGGCTACAGCCCCCCTTGAAATCTGTTATGCTGTGAGCCTGCCTTGTCACTCATTCATGTTTGTTATGAAGATAAAATCGATAGTAAGTATGCTGGCAGCCAGCCTGTTATTGGCAGCCTGCGCCAGCCAAACGCCCGAGCGTATTGCCCTAAGCCCTAATGTTCCCCCAATACAATTGCAAGTCCAGCAGTTAACCCCGTTGGCATTGACCGCAACAGACAGGCGACAGATGGCAGAGGTGGTGCGCTTTAATGACCAAAAGCCGCCACGCTTGGTAGGCACCATGCAAAACATGCAAACGGTGATGGAGCAACTTTTCCGTCAAGGCTTTACCCAGGCCGGCTATCAGATAGACCCGGCCAGCGGCCTTACCCTTGAGATAACGCTGGAGCAGCTGCAAACGGATGTGGAAGAGTCAATGCTGGGCTTTAACGCCACCACCCAGTTGCTGATGAGCGTACAGGCAAGCAACAATAACCGCACCTTCAGTAAGCGTTATTCTGCCAGTAGCCGCCTGAAAGGACCGCTTAATGCGGATTTCGCCACACTGGAGCTGGACATCAACAACCTGATATCCCAACTGGCGGGGAAGATTATCAATGACGCCGAACTCAACCAGTTCTTGCAGCCCCGTTAATTTACCAAACCCAAGGAGTTGATGATGAGCCGTGGTGTTATTGCGCTATTGGTGCTGCTGTTTTCGCCAAAATTGTGGGCGCTGGACATACAGCAAAACAATATGTACCCCCAGGTGGCACTGGAAACCACCATGGGCACCATCGTGGTGGAACTGGACAGAAGCCGGGCGCCATTAACGGTGGATAATTTCCTCACCTACGTGGTGCGCGGCGATTACGACAACACGATTTTCCATCGCGTCATTAACAATTTTGTCGTGCAGGGCGGCGGTTACACCCCCCAGTTGCAGCCACTGGCAGAAGACAAACCGGTGGTGAACGAGTCGGGTAATGGCCTGTCCAACAGCATGGGCACCCTTGCCATGGCACGGGAGAGCGCCCCGCACAGTGCCACCCGGCAGTTTTATTTTAATGTGGCGGACAACCGCAAACTTGACCCGTCGCCCAAACGTTGGGGATATGCGGTATTTGGCGAGGTAACAGAAGGCCTGCAAGTGCTGCAGCAAATGGCACAAGTTGCCACTGGCCCTAATGCCGCACTGCAATGGGATGATGTGCCCTTAAGCCCCATCATCCTGAAAAAGGCCCGGCTGTTGCCCATGAATTAACGCCAGGCGAGGTGTGCCTTACCGAGAGAAATTGCCGGCGGACGGGCCACAACCAAAATGATTTATGCCCCGTGACAAATGCCACAGCAACTATACTCATAACAAACTCATCATAAGGGTTGGAGTTTAATGACGACAGATGATTTCATTCAGCTAAAAGCGCCGCAACTGGCCGCTTATGGCAAAGGGTTCTACCAACAGCAAATTCCGCTCTCCGAGTTGCGGTTATACCTTTGGGACACGCTGGAAGAGTGGTATGCCCTGGGACGCAACGGCGAGGCCCAATCGGATACCGAGCGGGTTTTCTGGTTTGTGCTTTACAGTTTTGAAAAATGGCCGGAATGGGCGTTGCTGGGCAACCAGTACCTGCGCCAACAGTTGCACCAGTGCTGCGATTTTCTCAGCGGTCATGGTCAGTTTCCCAAAGATTGCCAAGGCGTGCGGCCAGCAGCCTGAGCCCAATCCCGGCGTGCGCCGGGATTTTCACCGTCAACGCCAATAATTGCGCCGCTTGCCTTGCAGTGGTTGGCGCAGACTTTTAAGCTAGTCTTTCCATTTTCCAGCCCCATCGCCATGTCCAGTCACCGTTTTACTGCCCTTAAAAACGCTTTAGGCATCTATCTGCATCGCCGGGTGCTGGTCATGCTGTTACTGGGGTTTTCTTCCGGCCTGCCGTTAATGCTGGTGTTTTCCACCCTGTCTTTCTGGTTGCGCGAGGCGGGTGTTGACCGGGCGGCTATCGGGCATTTCAGCTGGATAGCCCTGATGTACGCGTTCAAATGGGCTTGGTCCCCCTTGGTAGACCGCTTGCCACTACCGCTGCTGAGCCGCCATTTTGGCCGGAGGCGAAGCTGGATGATCCTGTCCCAATCAATGTTGATTCTGGCCATTCTGGGCATGGCCTCCAGTGATCCGGGCAGCGATCTGGGCCATTTGGCCATCTGTGCCCTGGCAGTGGCCTTCGCCTCTGCCACCCAGGATATCGTGGTGGATGCCTTTCGTATTGAATCCGCCCCGGAAGGCATGCAGGCAGCACTGGCCGCCGCCTATCAGGTGGGTTATCGCAGCGCCATGATTATTGCCACGGCTGGGGCCCTGACCATTGCCGCCTGGGTGTCCGACACGCCGGAAAGTTACGATCTTGTCGGCTGGCAAAACGCGTATCTGGCCATGGCCGGGCTGATGTGCATCGGCCTTGTCACCAGTTTTTTTGCCAGTGAGCCCCAAGTGGACATGCAGGCGGCCTGCCGCGATGAAGTACGCATGAAACACCAGTTGAAACAGCAATATTCCCGACCGGTTGCCGGTTTGCTGGCTTGGTTGTATGCCGCTGTGGCCTTGCCGTTCATTGATTTTTTCCAGCGTTATGGTCGTCATGCCATTGTGATATTACTGCTGATCTCCTGCTACCGCATTTCAGATATTGTCATGGGGATTATGGCCAATGTGTTTTATGTGGACATGGGGTTTTCCAAGGAGGAAATCGCCACGTTAAGCAAGATATACGGGCTTATCATGACACTGGTGGGCTCAGCGGTTGGCGGCGTGCTGGTGGCCCGTTACGGCACCATGAAAATTCTCTATCTGGGGGCGTTTCTGGTGGCCACCACCAATCTGCTGTTTGCACTGCAGGCCCATGTGGGATACAACGTGCCGCTGCTTACCCTGGCCATTTCGGTAGACAATTTCAGCGGCGGTCTGGCAACGGCGGCATTCATCGCTTATCTTTCCGGGCTTACCGGCAGTGGCTACAGCGCCACCCAGTATGCCCTGCTGTCATCCATCATGCTGTTGTTCCCCAAATTCATTGCGGGATTTTCCGGCGAATGGGTCAATGCCTTTGGCTATGTCAATTTCTTCATCAGTGCCAGCATCATCGGCTTGCCAGTGTTGTTGCTGGTAAAACTGGCGGATGGCAAGTTGCCCAAAAAGACCGATGACCACAATGACAAAACGCCTACACCGCCGGCCCAGTAACCCCACAGCAGTGGCGGTTTGGACGAAAATCGCCTGTTATGGCAAGACACAACCCTACTGACAAACGGTGGGCAGCAATGCCGGCGCCCACCGCGGGGGAAGATCAGTCCCGGAAGTTATTGAACTGGAAAGGTTGCCCCAACTCGGCATTGCGCGCCAGTGCCATCACCGCCTGCAAGTCGTCACGCTTTTTACCGGTAACCCGCACCGAATCCCCCTGAATTTGCGCCTGCACTTTCAGCTTGCTGTCTTTGATGAGTTTCACCAGTTTCTTGGCGGTTTCCGTTTCAATCCCCTGCTTGAAGCGTACTTTCTGGGCAAAGGTTTTCCCGGTGTGCACAATTTTTTCATCCACTTCCATGGCTTTGGGGTCCACATTGCGTTTGCTCAGCTGCGTGCGCAAAATGTCGACCATCTGTTTGCACTGGAAGTCTGATTCGGATGACAAACTCACCACAAAGTCTTTCAGCTCCACAGCATACTCCACGCCCCTAAAATCAAAACGGGAGTCCATTTCCCGGCGGGTGTTATCGGTGGCATTACGCAGCTCCACGGCGTTGATTTCGGACACAATATCAAATGATGGCATGGGAAAACCCTGTAAATTGCTAAATTTTGCCACCAATTTTACTGCATGTTGAAGATCAACTGAACTGATGTGCGTTTACGGATGACAGTCAGCAATGCTTTTGCATATCATGAGTGACAGTTTTCTCCTGACCCTGACGTGAATGTGATTAAACGACAGCTCATTTTTCGGGTAGCGCTGCTGGCCACCTTGTTGCTGGTAAGTTATCTGGTGTTTTCCAGACCCGGTTATCCGCAACTGCTCCCCCATATGGACAAAGTCGGCCATATCGGCAGCTTTTTCATATTGGCCTGGCTGGCCTGGCTGGCATACCGCCCCCGCTGGTACTGGATTGTACTGGAGCTGGCCTGTTATGGCCTGTTGATTGAAGCGGTGCAGTCCTACCTGCCCTACCGCAGTGCAGACATGAAGGATTTCATTGCCGACATGAGCGGCGTGGCGCTGTTTTACCTGTTATTGGGGAGCTGGCGCGGCTGGCAAAATTTTTGCCATGCAGGAGCAAAAAAATGAATATCGCGATTCTCGGTGCCGGTGCCATTGGCCAGTTGCTGGCACACCAGTTGGCCAAAGCCGGAGCGGCACCCACATTGCTGCTCAAAGCGGGTAAGCCATGTTCGGCATCACAATCGTTTGGCTGTCTCACCCCAGAGGGTGAAAGCCTGCAAACATTTTCCCAGTGCACCCTGGACGCGCCCGCCAGCGCGTTTACACACTGCCGTTTGCTGCTGGTCACATTAAAAGCCTATCAGGTGCTGGATGCCTTGCAGGCACTGCTGCCCAAGCTGCCGCTAGGTTGCCATATCTTGCTGCTGCATAACGGCCTTGGGCCTCACAGCAAATTGCAGCCCCGGCTTGATGGCCGCGGGCTGTCCCTTGGCACCACCAGCCAGGGAGCGCTGCGCCTAGGGCCCCATCAAATCCGCCATACAGGCAAAGGACTGACCCAGCTGGGACACTTTGCCGGCCCCGCTTTGGCTGATAATGACAAGGCACTGCTGTTGCGGGCCATACCCGGCAGCGAATGGCTGGCGGACATTCTGCCCGCCTTATGGGGCAAGCTGGCGGTCAATGCGGCGATCAACCCGCTCACGGCCCTTGATGATGTGCCCAATGGCCGCCTGGCTGAAGCGGCATATCAGCCCACCATTGACGCCATCATCCATGAACTGGTGCAGGTGGCAGCCAAAGAGGGCTTGCAGCTGCAAGCGCACGCCTTACTCAAACGGGTACGGGATGTAATTGAGCTTACGGCAGACAACTCATCCTCCATGCGTCAGGATCTGCTCCATGGCCGCCCCAGTGAAATTGATGCCATTAACGGTTATCTGGTGCAACTGGCCCAGCGTCACGGCCTTGAGCTTCCCATCAACCAAAAGCTGACCCGGCAAATCAAGCAGCGTGAGGCAGCCCTGTAACGCTGCAAACTCATGTCCACAATACCAGTATCGCGGCCAGCGCTATCAGCAGCAGGCCGCCAACATCCTTGATTTTGACCGGCTCTTTCAGCCAAAAGAAAGCTATCAGCATCATGAAAAACACCTCCACCTGCCCGAGGGTTTTCACATAGGGCACGGCGGTGAGTGACATGGCGCTGAACCAGCCCAGCGAGCCCACAAAGCTGCTGACACTGGTTGCCAGTGTCAGCTTGGGTCGCTGCCATAATGCCTGCAAGGTCGGCCGGTCGGCCAACAGCAACCACAGCAGTAACAGTATGCTCTGCAACAGGATCACCAGCAATAACACCCACGCCGCCCGGTGTGGAAAGGGCAAGTCCAGCTGCAAACTGGCTTCTCGCACCCACAGGGATGTCAGCGCGAAGCTGCTGCCACAGGCTATTCCAAGCAGTACCGTGGGCCAGGACAACTGGCGCCAGCCGCCACTGGCACTGAGCAAAAACACCGCCATGGCGCCAATCAGCACACCCATCCAGCCGGTAACGCTCAGATGGGTGCCAAACAGTAATGTGCCCAGAATGGCCGCCACCAGCGCCTCGCTTTTGGCTAGCCCGGCGCCCACGGCAAAATTTTTCAGTTTGAACAGTTTGACCATCAATGCGGTGGCCACAATCTGCATCAGGGCCGCACCCACAATGTAACCGCCGCCAGCGCCCCAAAGTTGCGGCCAAGGTGCAGGTTGCCACACATACAGCAACCCCAGGTAAAGTGCGGCTAGCGGGCTGGCATACACAAACCGCGCCAGGGTAACGCCGGCAACGTTAACCTCCCGGCTCAGCTGACTTTGAAAGGCATTGCGCCAGGCCTGCATGAACGCGGCCATTAAGGTCAAGAAAATCCACATGAGCACAATCCGTTAAGCTGTGGGAGACAAATGCAAAATGCCCGGCACAAGCCGGGCATTTGAGCATATCACAGACACCAACAGCGAACAGTTATTTGCTGGTATCCAGCTGCGGGAAGGATTTCACCAGATCATCCACGGCTTTCATCTGGGTCAGGTAGGCTTCCAGCAAATGCAGCGGCAAGGCACAGGGGCCGTCACACTTGGCATTATCAGGGTCTGGATGCGCTTCAATAAACAAACCGGCCAGCCCCAACGCCATGCCGCTACGTGCCAGTTCAGTGGCCTGGGCACGACGCCCACCGGCGGAATCGGCCCGGCCGCCCGGCCGCTGCAAGGCATGGGTGGCATCAAAAATCACCGGATAACCGCTTTGTTTCATCTCATCCATGCCCAGCATGTCCACCACCAGATTGTTGTAACCAAAACAGCTGCCGCGTTCGCACAGCATGATGTGGTCATTGCCGGCTTCATTGAATTTCTTGATGATGTGGCGCATCTCATGGGGCGCCAAAAACTGGGGTTTTTTCACATTGATGATGGCACCGGTTTTTGCCATGGCTACCACCAAATCGGTCTGGCGTGCCAAAAACGCCGGCAACTGGATAATGTCCACCACTTCCGCCACCGGCGCGCACTGGTAAGGTTCATGCACATCGGTGATCAACGGTAAATTGAAGGTGTCTTTAATCTCCTGGAAAATCTTCAACCCTTCTTCCATCCCCGGCCCGCGGTAGGAGTTGATGGATGAACGGTTAGCCTTGTCAAAAGACGCTTTGAACACATAGGGAATGCCCAGTTTCTGGGTCACTTCCGCATAGGTTTCGGCAATCCGCAGCGCCAAATCCCGGGACTCCAGCACATTCATGCCGCCAAACAACACAAAAGGTTTGTCATTGGCAATATCAATATTACCGAGCTTGATGTTTTTAATGGTCATCACCGCATCTCTCTCAAAGGCTGTCAGCCAACCCGTACTGTTCATTAGTCTTAATCAATTACCCACAACCTGCAGTAACTGGCCACATAGCCAGGCCATGTAGGTGCCCAGGGCATAACCAAACACCGCCAGCAGCACCCCAACGGGTGCCAGCGCCGGATGAAATGCCGCAGCCACCACAGGTGCTGATGCAGCGCCGCCCACATTGGCCTGACTGCCAACCGCCATGTAAAACAGCGGTGCACGAATGAGTTTGGCCACCAGCAGCATCAGCCCGGCGTGAACCAGCATCCAGATAATCCCCAACAGGAAATACTCCGGGGTATCCATGATTTTGGTCACGTCCATATGCAAACCGATGGTTGCCACCAGCACATACAAGAATGCCGAGCCCACCTTGGAGGCCCCGGCGGCTTCCAGATGCCGCGCTGGCGTAAAGGACAACGCCAGCCCCACGGTGGTCACAATCACCACCAACCAGAAAAACGAGGAGGTCAGGCTGTATTTCTCGGTCCAGGGATAATGCTCGCTAAAAAATGGCGCCAGCCAGTCGGCCCCCATATGGGCGATGCCGGTAACGCCAAACCCGATGGCCACAATCAGCATCAAGTCCCGCAAACTGGGAATGCGTGCATTTTCGGCGTGATATTTTTCCACTTTATGGCGCAACTCATCAATGGCACGGGTATCAGCGCCGGTTTTGGTGTCGATGGCGTTGGCATTGGAGGCCAGAAACAGCAACACGGCCATCCAGATATTGGCCACAATCACGTCCACCGTCACCATCACCGAAAAGATGTTGCCGCCCACTTCATAGACTTCCTTCATGGCGGCCTGATTGGCCCCGCCGCCAATCCAGCTGCCCGCCAGCGTGGTCATGCCGCGCCACACCGCATCCGGCCCGTGACCGCCGGTCAATGACGGGTCCAGTAATGACATCAGCAGCAAGGCTATCGGCCCGCCGATGACAATGCCAAAAGTACCGGTAAGAAACATCACCAGCGCTTTTGGCCCCAAGCTGAGAATGGCCTTTAAATCCACGCTGAGGATCAGCAAGACCAGACAGGCTGGCAGCAGGTAACGCGATGCCACAAAATAAAGTTTGGAGGTGTGTCCGTCCACAATCCCGAAAGTGTTCAGTAGCGACGGCAGGAAGTAACACAGTAGCAAGGCGGGTATGAAGCGATAAAACTTTTGCCAGAATGGATGGTTACTGCTATTGGTGTAAAACACAAATCCCAGTATGGCGGCCAAAATGCCCAGCGCTGTAGCGTCGTTGGTAACCAGAGCGGTCGTCATAAGGCGAAATCTCTCTCTAAGTAGTTATCATCATGAGTGTGGGTATATAGCTTAACCGGCGCTCTGGCCGTTGAATATCAATGAAATACCTGCTGTTCTTCCCCCAGTTCCTGCAATTGCATCTTCACCAGTTCCACAATGGGATCGTGGGGGTTGTTATCAATAAAATACTGCAAATCCGCGCTGGCCACCTTGATGGCGCCCAGTTGCTGGGCAATGAAGGCCCGCTCCCGGTGCAGGTTGAGATCGTCCGGCTCCCAATCCAGAATCACGTTACAGCACGCCAAGGCAGCCTCGAACTGGCGTTCCACAATGCAGCCCGCTTTTAATTCATGCAACATGCGGGTCAGCACCTGTTGTACCGTTGCCGGTTTCAGGTAACTGTCCTTCATGGGCGCCCAGTTGCCCAGCTCGCCGCGCACCAGGGCATGCAGCTGCTCCCGCGACAAACGCTTGCCACTCAAGGGGTCAACATAATGCACCTCGGTGCCAATACGGCACGCCATCACGGTAGTGCCCGGCAACAATAACAGTGATGTGTTCAAATCCAGCTCCCGCCCCAACAACATCAGGGCGGTGGCCAAGGTGGTGCTGTTACCTTGCCGTGTCAGCAGGCAGCGACCCAAATCTGCAGCATCAATGGAGAAATATTCCGCTTTTTCACAAAAGCGCCGTTCCTGATAAAACCACGTCAGCAATGCTGAAAAACGCTGGTTTTCATCAAAAAGGTACTGGCTTAACACTGCACCGGAAAGTTCATACCAGGCCCATTGTGCCTGTTTAATTTCGCTGAAACCAAGGTATTGGCACAGCTCAAAAACGGTTTCTGGTAAAGAAAACGCTTTGTCATCTGAAGAAAATCTTTGCATTACCCAAAAAATACCGCTTGTTTGACGTAAGCTACTTTGGCCGCAAATACCAGCCATCCCAAGGCACCCAAAAATGCGAAGATGCGGAATGTTTTGCCGCGGGCGCTATTCATCGCGGCAATGGCCAGCACAATATAAGCCACCACTGCGCCCAGCTTTTCCGTCATCCAGGCATCCACAAACGGATATTGCTTAATCATAAAGCACAGCACCACACCGGAGAGCAGCAGCAAGGTATCAATCACATGAGGGGCAACCTTCAGCAGTTTTCGCTCCATCCATGCCGACTGCGCGAGTTTCAGCACAAAACGCACACTGAGGAACATGACGCTCAGGCCAATCATCAGCAAGTGAAAATACTTAACTCCCGGGTAAAGACTGTAAAAATAATCCATTTGTAAACTGCCGACGGGGAAAATGAGGCGCCAGTTTACCCTATGGATGGCTCGTCTCCAAACGGATTGTCCGGCAACGAGCCCCATGAAGTTTACATGGTGGTAAAAGGGCGGGATTTCAAGTGGCAGGCGGGTTAACCGGGCCAGAAGCCCAGGGTACAGCGCTCATTGGAGCCAAAATCGCGCACGGTGGCCACTTGCATGTAACCCAGTTCATTGAGTTTTTCCCGCAAGCGTTTACCTTGGGTAAAACCGTGTTCCAGCAACAGGTAACCGCCGGTGCACAAATATTCCCGCGCATGTTCCGCAATATGGAACAAGGCGGCAAAGCCCTGTTGTCCGGAGGTTAATGCGCTGCGGGGCTCAAAGCGCACATCCCCCAGCGCCAGATGCTCATCGCTTTCTTCAATGTAAGGCGGGTTGGACACAATCAGCTGAAACTTGCGCCCGCTTAGCTCAGCAAACCAGTCACTTTGCAAAATCTCCACCTGGGGCAGCTGCAGGTTATGCCGATTGGCCTTTGCCAGCTCCACCGCGCCGCTGACATTGTCCACAGCGGTCATTTGCCACTGGCGGCGCTCATGAGCCAATGCCAAGGCAATGGCGCCAGTGCCGGTGCCCAAATCCAGTACGGCGGCATTTTCCGCCAAAGGCAGATTCAACGCCGTTTCCACCAGGATTTCCGTATCGGGTCTTGGGATCAGCGTGGAATCATTCACGATAAAGGGCAGAGACCAGAATTCCCGCTCGCCCACGATATGGGCAACAGGTACCCCTTCAGCCCTGCGGGCCACCATCTGCTGTAACTGTTTATGCTGTTCATCACTCAGCTGGCGCTCCGGCCAGGCATAAATGAAACTGCGGGGTTTTCCCAAGCAGTGCAGCAACAAGGCTTCCGCATCCACATGTGCGGATTCTGAACTCGTTGCCAACACTGACGCTGCCTGAGACAGCGCTTGTGCAATCGTGATTCTGGTCAAGGCATCAATCCTTAGTTGTCTTAAACATCAGAAGTGGTTAGTCGTCAGAAAGTGCAGCCAGCAGATCTGCCTGATGTTCTTGCAGCAACGGATCGATAAGTTGATCCAAATCGCCTTCCATCACTTCGTTAAGACGGTACAACGTCAGGTTTATCCGGTGTTCGCTCACTCGTCCCTGAGGGAAGTTATAGGTACGAATGCGCTCGGAGCGATCGCCGCTGCCCACCAGTGAGCGACGGGTGGAGGCTTCTTCGCTGGCGCGTTTTTCATCTTCCTGCGCCTGCAAGCGTGCCGCCAGTACGCTCAGTGCCCGGGCCTTGTTTTTGTGTTGTGAACGCTCATCCTGGCATTCCACCACCAACCCGGTAGGCAAATGGGTAATGCGGATGGCCGAGTCGGTTTTGTTCACGTGCTGACCACCTGCGCCGGAGGAGCGGAACGTGTCAATGCGCAAGTCGGCAGGATTAATTTCAACCGCCGCCGCTTCTGGCACTTCATGCATCACGGCCACGGTGCAGGCGGAGGTATGCACCCGCCCTTGGGATTCGGTTTCTGGCACCCGTTGCACCCGGTGACCACCGGATTCGAATTTCAATCGCCCGTAAACACCATCACCGCTGACTCTGGCAATCACTTCCTTGAAACCGCCGTGTTCGCCTTCGTTGGCGCTGACAATCTCTACCTGCCAGCGGCGGGCTTCAGCATAACGGCTATACATGCGGAACAGGTCGCCGGCAAACAATGCGGCTTCATCGCCGCCGGTACCGGCACGAACTTCCAGAAAGGCGTTGGTGTCATCGTTGGGATCTTTGGGCAACAACAGGATTTGCAGCTCGTCTTCCAGTTGCTCCAAGCGGTGTTTGGCGGCCTTGAGTTCTTCCTGCGCCATTTCGCGCATGTCAGGATCATCTTCTTGCAGCATCTCTTCGGCGGTTTGCAGGTCCGCTTGGGCCTGCTGAAACTGGCGAAACCCTTTTACCACGTCTTCAAGCTGTGAATACTCTTTGGACAGACTACGAAATCTGTCCTGATCGCTAATCACTTCTGCTTCACCCAGCAGAGCCTGTACTTCTTCATAACGCTCCAGCAAGCCTTCCAGCTTGCGGATAACGGAATCCTTCATGCAGTCGCTAACCTTAGTCTTTATCCAAGCCGAGCGCGGTTCTTAACTGACCTAGCGCATTGAGATCCCCATGACGACTGGCAACGGTAAGTGCCTGGGTCGGGGCATGGATCAAGCGGTTGGTGAGGCGGTTGGCCAGTTCACGCAATACCTCTTCGGCATCAGCGCCCTGCCCCAACTTGTTCATGGACCTCTCCAACAGCTCATCCTTGATATCCATACAATGCGTCCGGTATTCACGGATGCTGTCAACGGACTGCAGCGAACGCACCCACTCCATAAACTGCAGTGACTGCTCTTCAGTGATAAGTTCCGCTTGCTCGGCGGCCTCACGTCGGGAGGCCATATTCTGTTCTACGATGCTGTGCAGGTCGTCAACCGTGTACAGATAGGCCGCATCCAGCTCAGCCACTTCTGCTTCAATATCTCGGGGAACGGCAATATCAACCAGTAACATGGGTTGATGACGGCGCTGCTTCAGCGCTTTTTCCACCATCCCTTTACCCAGGATGGGCAACGGGCTGGCGGTAGAGGATATCACGATATCGGCTTTGGGAAGAAAGTCCGGAATTTGTTCCAGTGTAATGGCCTGGGCCCCGAACTCTTCACACATGGCTTCGGCGCGCGCCAGGGTGCGGTTGGCCACCACCATGCTGGCCACCCCGTTTTCTTTCAGGTGACGGGCCACCAGCTCGATGGTTTCACCGGCGCCTATCAGCAAGGCCTTGGTGGTGGTCAGTGAAGAGAAGATGTGTTTGGCCATGCTCACCGCGGCAAAAGCCACAGACACGGCAGCAGTACCGATTTCCGTTTCCGTGCGCACTTTTTTGGCCACGGAGAAAGTGTTCTGGAACAAGCGGTCCATAGTCATGGCCACGGTGCCGGATTCTTTCGCCTTGGCAAAAGCCTGCTTCACCTGCCCAAGAATCTGCGGTTCGCCCAGCACCAGTGAATCCAGCCCCGAGGCGACACGCATCAGGTGCTGTACGGCTTTTTGGCCTTCAAACTCATACAGGCACGGCGACACTTCATCGTGACTCAGAGAATGATACTGCTCCAACCAGGTCACCACCTGCGCCACGTTTTGCGTGTTGCAGTAAAGCTCCGTGCGGTTACAAGTAGACACGATGACCGCTTCGCCTGAAGCCGTCTCTTGCGCGAGGCTTCTCATGGCTTCGTGGATCTTGTCCGGGGCAAAGGCTACTTTTTCACGCAGGTCAACAGTGGCAGTTTTGTGGTTAATACCAATTGCTACAAGGCTCATCTGACTCGTTCTTGACTCTTGGCGTCTTGTTAAGATGCGGCCATTCTACTGAATAACCCCCGCTAAAAACAGAATACGCTTAACAAAACCGAATAAAGGTTAATGACTCAATAAAGGGCTAATTTTATCAGATAATTACCCATTGGCCTCATTAAGCCAAGCACACGCAGGCCCGCCGGCCAAACCCGGTTACCGATAAAAAGCCCCCCATTCACAGGTTGTGTCTGACAGCCTGCCCCCCGTATCATAGGCCAACATTTTGGGTCGATGGTTAATGAATATCTTGATCAGTATCACAAATTACCTTTTCCGTAACATGATGCGACCACTATGGTTATGCGGTGCCTGCCTGTGGTGGGTCAGCGGTTGCAGCACGCTGGCGGACAACTGGACACCGGTGACCGTGTCTCAGCCTCAGGAGGCCCAAGCCTGGGAATTACGGGGAAAGCTGGCGGTAAAATCGCCACAGGAGAGTTTCAGTACCCATTTGTACTGGCGACACACCCCGGATAAAGACGATGTCAGGCTCACCACCATGTTGGGCACCAGTGTGTTAACCCTCACAAGCCAAAAAGGTTATGCCAAGCTGGAAGTGAACGGCAGCAGCTACGAAGGGGAGGATCCCCAGGCATTGTTGAACCGGCTCAGCCACTGGCAATTTCCATTGACACAATTGCCGCAGTGGATACTTGGCATTGTCGGCAACGATGCCCAACAACTCAGCCGTGACCCTGACGGCCGGCCGCTGCAACTCACCGACAGCAGCGTCTTGCCGCCCTGGCGCATTCAATATCAAAGCTGGCAAACCCAAAGCGGTACAGAAATCCCCCGGCTGCTGCGGCTCAATCGCGGCACGCTGCAATTGAAAATCCAATTAACCCAATGGCAGGCACTGGCCAGTTTCCAGGTGCCAATGGACAATAACCAATGATGAGTCAGTCACTTTCTTTGGGGTGGCCTGCACCGGCCAAACTCAACCTGATGCTCCATGTTAACGGTCGCCGCAAGGATGGCTACCATGAGCTACAAACCCTGTTTCAGTTTCTGGATCATGGCGATCTGCTGGATTTTAAAATTACCGACAACGGCAAAATCACCCTTCACAGCAATCTCGATGGCAGCATTGCCGATGACGACAACCTGATTGTCAAGGCGGCAAAATGCTTGCAGACACACTGTCATGGCTCACAAGGCGCTGAAATCTGGCTGGATAAAAAACTGCCCATGGGCGGCGGTGTGGGTGGGGGCTCCTCAGATGCCGCCACCACCCTGGTCGCCCTTAACCATCTGTGGCAATGCGGCCTTAACAATGACCAGTTGGCGGCGCTGGGGCTCACCCTTGGCGCCGATGTGCCCATCTTCATTCATGGCCATGCCGCTTTTGCCGAAGGCGTGGGTGAAAAACTTCATACTGTTAATATTCCGGAACACTGGTATCTGGTCATCGCACCGGATGTCCATGTTTCTACCGCCGATGTTTTCCAGCATCCAGAGTTACCAAGAGATACTCCCAAAGTTGCGCTATCAGAACTATTGTCCGCTCAGTGGAAAAATGACTGTCAGGCGCTGGTCAGCAATAGCTTTCCTCAAGTTGCCAAGGCGTTGGCGTGGCTGCTAGAATATGCACCGTCAAGAATGACCGGAACAGGCGCTTGCGTGTTCGGGGAGTTCAACACACAGCAACAAGCGCTGGACTGCCTGGCAAAAATGCCGGCTACATTCAGCGGATTTGTGGCAAAAGGAACAAATATTTCGCCGTTACAACACCGTCTTGAACGGTGCTGAACAGTTTCTTCAGGGGCGTAGCTTGTCACTGCGTTCCTCCAGATCACAATAATGCAAACGCCTGAGGTTCATTAAAGTGCCCGACATAAAGCTCTTTGCTGGGAACGCTACCCCCAGTCTCGCTAAAAAGATAGCAGACCGCCTGTTTTGTAAGCTCGGAGACGCCACGGTAGGCCGTTTCAGCGATGGAGAAATCAGTGTCCAGATCAACGAAAACGTTCGTGGTGCTGATGTCTTTATCATTCAATCCACCTGTGCACCAACTAACGACAACCTGATGGAACTGGTTGTGATGGTAGATGCGTTACGCCGTGCATCTGCAGGTCGTATTACAGCGGTAGTTCCCTATTTCGGATATGCACGCCAGGACCGCCGTGTCCGCAGTGCCCGTGTGCCGATTACCGCGAAAGTCGTGGCCGATTTCCTCTCCAGCGTTGGTGTGGACCGCGTATTGACCTGTGACCTCCATGCAGAACAAATCCAGGGCTTCTTTGATGTTCCCGTGGACAACGCCTTTGGTAGTCCAGTACTGCTGGAAGACATGCTGGAGAAGAAACTGGAAACACCCGTTGTGGTTTCTCCTGACATTGGCGGCGTGGTACGTGCCCGTGCCATTGCCAAGCTGCTGGATGATACCGATCTTGCCATTATCGACAAGCGCCGTCCCCAAGCCAACGTTGCCCAGGTAATGCATATTATCGGTGACGTGCAAGGTCGCGACTGCATCATTGTGGATGACATGATTGATACCGGCGGTACCCTGTGCAAGGCGGCTGAAGCCTTGAAAGAGCACGGTGCCAACCGGGTATTTGCTTATGCCACTCACCCGGTATTCTCAGGCTCCGCACTGGAAAACATCAAGAACTCCGTCATTGATGAAATCATCGTTACCGATACCATTCCGTTGCGCCCTGAAATTGCGGCCAGCGGCAAGGTAAAACAGTTGACCATGTCCGGCATTCTGGCTGAAGCCATCCGCCGCGTCAGCAACGAAGAGTCCATCTCTGCCATGTTCCGTCAATAACGCTTGCTTGCTGCTCGCTAACCTAGAGCAGCTGTTCATGCTCATTGACACAAAAACGCACCCGCAGGGTGCGTTTTTTATGTGCCTGATTAAGTGGTTATCCCGCCCTGGACACCGTGAAACAGCCCATCTGGTAGAAATGATGCATTTCTGGCATTCAGACACAAAAAAGCCCGTCATGAAGACGGGCTTTCTGCGATGGCTGGGGTACCAGGATTCGAACCTGGGTATGCCGGAATCAGAATCCGGTGCCTTACCGCTTGGCGATACCCCAAAAATCTGTTTTGGAATGATGGCTGGGGTACCAGGATTCGAACCTGGGTATGCCGGGATCAAAACCCGGTGCCTTACCGCTTGGCGATACCCCAAAAACACGTTTAACCGTAAATGCCAATCTGTTGCCGGCATCAACAGTATAATATGGTGGCTATGGCGGGACTTGAACCTGCGACCCCAGCATTATGAGTGCTGTGCTCTAACCAGCTGAGCTACATAGCCGTATATTTGGCTGGGGTACCAGGATTCGAACCTGGGTATGCCGGAATCAGAATCCGGTGCCTTACCGCTTGGCGATACCCCAAAAAATCTGTTTTGAAAAATGGCTGGGGTACCAGGATTCGAACCTGGGTATGCCGGGATCAAAACCCGGTGCCTTACCGCTTGGCGATACCCCAACTGCATGTTATCTCACAAAGTTCCCTATGCAATGATAGGAAAGTGTATGGTACGGGAGGAGAGACTTGAACTCTCACACCTTACGGCACCAGAACCTAAATCTGGCGTGTCTACCAATTTCACCACTCCCGCATACTTTATGGGCGCATTCCCAAAAAAAACGGGAATGGTGGCTATGGCGGGACTTGAACCTGCGACCCCAGCATTATGAGTGCTGTGCTCTAACCAGCTGAGCTACATAGCCATGATAACATTTTACCCCCTCTACGAGAGGACGGGGCGTATTATGCTTATTCAGCTATGGCAGGTCAACAGCTTTTTAGGGCAGGAGTCCACCTTCACCGCCGTTCGCTTAGAATCTCACCAAACTGCACATCAGATACGCAATGATGGCAGTCTGGCAAACGCTTTATCAGCCTTAAACGTTAAACAGGAAGTGCATCACATCGCCATCCTGCACAATATAGGTTTTGCCTTCCACCCGCAGTTTACCGGCTTCTTTGGCGCCGTTTTCCCCTTTGTACTGGACAAAGTCTTCATAGGAAACCACCTGGGCCCGGATGAAACCCCGTTCAAAATCCGTATGGATTTTACCTGCTGCCTGAGGCGCGGTGGCCCCGACAGAAACCGTCCAGGCGCGCACTTCCTTGACCCCGGCGGTGAAGTAGGTTTGCAAATCCAGCAGCTCATAACCGGCACGGATCACCCGATCAAGGCCGGGTTCTTCCAGGCCCAAGTCCGCCATGAATTCCTGGCGGTCAGCATCATCCATTTCAGCCAGTTCTGACTCAATGGCGGCGCATACCGGTACCACTACCGCTTTTTCTTTTTCCGCAATGGCCCGCACCACATCCAGATGGGGATTGTTGTCAAAGCCGTCTTCGGAAACGTTGGCAATATACATGGTGGGTTTGAGGGTCAGAAAGTTGAGATAGGCAACCGCTTCCAGCTCTTCCTTGGTCAAATCCAGTGTGCGCAGCATGTGGCCTTCATCCAGTACCGGTTTGAGTTTTTCCAATACCGCCACTTCAAATTTTGCGTCTTTATCGCCACCCTTGGCACGTTTTTGCTGGCGCAGAAGCGCCCGTTCGCAGCTGTCCAGATCCGCCAGCGCCAATTCGGTGTTAATCACTTCAATATCATGGGCAGGATCCACCTTGTTCGCCACATGCACGATGTTGTCGTTTTCAAAACAGCGAACCACATGACCGATGGCGTCAGTTTCACGGATGTTGGCCAGGAATTTATTGCCAAGGCCTTCCCCTTTGGATGCCCCGGCCACCAGTCCGGCAATATCCACAAACTCCATGGTGGTGGGCAAAACCCGTTCCGGCACGACAATTTCAGCCAGCACCTGCAGGCGGGGATCCGGCACGGGCACCACGCCGGTATTTGGTTCAATGGTACAAAACGGGAAGTTAGCCGCTTCAATACCTGCTTTGGTTAACGCATTGAACAGAGTTGATTTACCCACATTTGGCAAGCCAACGATGCCGCATTTAAAACCCATGATAGTTACCTTATCTCACTGTAATTCCCAACGATGATGGTCGGGCGGCCGAGGTAATCCCCACAGCCAAATGTCATTAATGAAGTTATTCCGCCTTGAACGCATGTAGCCGGTTCATGGCTCTGGTCATATCTTCCGCATAGAGAATATCCGTGGCCCGCAACGCTTCGTCAATAGCCGCGTCAATCAGTTGTTGTTCTGATTGTGGCGGTTTTCCCAGTACGTAACCACTTACCTTGTTTTTATCTCCGGGGTGACCGATGCCAATCCGCAACCGGTAAAAATTTTTGCTGTTCCCCAGGCTGGCAATAATATCCTTTAAGCCGTTATGACCACCATGACCGCCACCCTGCTTGAATTTGGCAATCCCCGGTGGCATGTCCAGCTCATCATGGGCCACCAGGATTTCCTCCGGCGCGATGCGGAAAAATCCGGCCAGAGCCCCAACGGCTTTGCCACTGAGGTTCATGTAAGTGGTGGGCACCAACAAACGCACATCCCGTGCCTTAATCGTGATTCTGGCGGTCAGCCCATAATATTTGCTGTCCGCTGTCAGGCTGCTGCCATGGAGACGGGCCAGCTGCTCCACGTACCAGGCGCCGGCATTATGCCGGGTCTGCGCATACTCGGCGCCGGGATTTCCCAGCCCGACAATCAGTTTTATCGTGGTCATTTTTCCTGTTTGCCTTACTTACTGCCCGCGGAAAAAACAATGCCGCGGTGGAAGCGCGGCATTTTAACACTGCAAAGGCATCGGCAACAAATCAGCAAATTGCCTCAGGAAAGTCCCAAGGCATATTTCAGTACCTGCTGTTTTACCGGCGTATTGATATCCGCCAGTTTCAGGCTGAGATTGCGCATCAGTTTCAACGGCAAGATATCGTTGCTAAAACCGGCATAAAACAGATCCATGCCGGTCATCATCAGTTGATTGTCGTACCAGCGCCGGCGCTGATAATCCGCCAGCACGGTGGTGTTCCACCACTCCGCTTCAGGATGGCTCAGGGCGCTTGCCAACTGTTCAAGCAGGGCATCCACATCCTTGAAGCCCAGATTCACTCCCTGCCCCGCCAACGGGTTGATGGTATGGGCCGCATCCCCCAACAGCACCAGATTATCCCGGTAGTACTGTTTGGCATGGCGCCGGGTCAGCGGAAAACTGCCTCGTGAGACCACGGTAAAATCCCGGTTAAGGCGGGCGGGGAAATTGTCATCAATGGCCTGTTTGAGCTGTTTTTCCGACAATGTCATCAGGTTGCTGATGGTGTTGGCATCGTCATACCACACCAATGACGCGTTATTCCCCGGTAACGGCAATAACGAGCGAGGCCCTTTGGGGGTAAACTGCTGCCAGGTGATGTCCTGTTCATCTTCGGCCGTGGCAATATTGATCAGCATGCAGGCCTGACTGTAATCCCAACCGGCCACCCCGATGCCCGCCCACTGACGCACCAGGGAGTTGGCGCCATCGGCGCCCACCAGCAAGTGGCAATCCAGCACCCGGTCATCGTCCAGGCTCACTTCAATGCCGCGACAGGAGCGTACCATGCGATTGACCCGCGACGGGCAGCAAAGGGTCAGGTTGTCGTACTGATCAAATTGCTGCCACAACGCCTGTTGCACCAGACGGTTTTCCACAATGTGCCCCAAATGGGACAACTTGAGCTGCTCGGCATGAAAACGGGTAATGCAGCCTTCCATCTCCCAGGTTTCCAGCCCCCGGTAAGCCACTTGCCGCATTTGCAGCAGTGCCTCCAAAGCGCCCAATCTTGCCAGCAGGTTTTCAGAGGCCAGCGACACCGCAGACACCCTGACATCCAGCGGCTGTGTGACTTCGTAGGGTTCTGGTGTCTGGGCTTCCACCACCGCCACTTTGAGCCCGAGTTGGGCCAACCCCACCGCGGCAGCGGCTCCCACCATGCCACCACCGATAATGACAATATCCTGCTGCTGATGTTGTTTTGTCACTGCTGCTTTCCTGCTGTTGTAATGCTTTGCTATGTCCAAAAGAGGCGCTTTGTATATAAGCACATCCTGCCGCCTGCTGACGCTGACAGGCATGGGTTTTACTGATATGAGTTACACATGCGACACATCCAGCGCCGCAAAACTGCGGCCAATTATGCCTTAATATGGATAGCCCACGAAAATTTTGTGTGAATCTTCGATTTTACAACTGGCAGCCGGGCATGACAGTGCCCTATGCCACACCCCGGTGATGATCATCAAGCCAAGGGCGGTCTCGCCGCCTGCCGTTACGCCCGTTTGCCCCCCGGCAACGAATTGAAAATCCAGACATTGGCTTGGCCACATGCCGGCAATCATGAAAAGTCCCGGAGTTTTGCCACGGCAAACATTGGCAAGCGGGCGCCTGTGCGGGTAAAATGGCGCGCTATTTTCCAGAGGTACGTGAGAGCGGCGCAAAACTGATGAGCAAGAAACTCCATATCAAAACCTGGGGCTGTCAGATGAATGAGTATGACTCAGCCAAGATGGCCGACCTGTTAAGCGAATTTCAAGGCTATACCCTGACAGATGCAGCGGAAGAAGCCGATGTGCTTTTGCTGAACACCTGTTCCATTCGTGAAAAAGCCCAGGAGAAGGTGTTCCATCAGTTGGGCCGCTGGAAAAACCTCAAGGACAAGAATCCCGGGCTCATTATCGGTGTGGGCGGCTGCGTGGCCTCCCAGGAAGGGAAAGCCATCAAGGATCGCGCCCCCTGCGTGGACATTGTGTTTGGCCCCCAGACACTGCACCGCCTGCCGGAAATGATTAACGAAGTGCACAGCGGCAATCCGGCCGTGATTGACGTGAGCTTTCCGGAAATCGAAAAATTTGACCGCTTGCCAGAGCCCCGCGCCGAAGGCCCCACCGCGTTTGTCTCCATCATGGAAGGCTGCAGCAAGTACTGCTCTTTTTGCGTGGTGCCCTATACCCGCGGTGAAGAGGTCAGCCGCCCCATGGATGACGTCATTCTGGAAGTGGCGCAGCTGGCACAGCAAGGCGTGCGCGAAGTCAACCTGCTGGGACAGAACGTGAATGCCTATCGCGGCGCCAAATACGATGGGGACATTTGCAGCTTTGCCGAGCTTTTGCGCTATGTTGCCGCCATTGACGGCATTGATCGCATCCGCTTTACCACCAGCCATCCCATTGAATTCTCCCAGGACATTATCGATGTATATGAAGACACCCCGGAGCTGGTGAGCTTTTTGCACCTGCCGGTGCAATCCGGCTCTGACCGCATTCTGACCCTGATGAAACGGGGACACATGGCGCTGGAGTACAAATCCATTATCCGCCGGCTGCGTAAAGCGCGGCCGGATATCCAGATAAGTTCTGACTTTATCGTGGGATTCCCCGGTGAGACCGCCGCAGACTTTGAAGACACCATGAAACTGATTGAAGAGATCAACTTCGATCACAGTTTCAGCTTCATCTACAGTGCCCGTCCCGGCACTCCGGCGGCCGATCTGCCGGACGATGTATCGATGGACGAGAAAAAGCAACGCCTGGCACGCTTGCAAGACACCATTACCCATCAGGCCATGCGTTACAGCCGCCAAATGCTGGGCACGGTGCAGCGCGTTCTGGTTGAAGGACCGTCAGTGAAAAACCCCATGGAACTGCGCGGACGCACCGAAAACAACCGCGTGGTGAACTTTGAGGGGCAACCCCAGCACATCGGCACCTTTGTGGATGTGGAAATCGTGGATGTTTATCCCAACTCCCTGCGCGGCAAATTGGTTCGCAGCGAACAGGAAATGGATCTGCGCCGCCAGCTTCATCCCCAGGAAATTCTGGCCAAACACAAAACCGAAGATGACCTTGGGGTCAAACATTACACACCAAAAGCATGATGAAAAGGCGGCCTCGAGTCGCCTTTTACCTTATGAATGGCCGCAGGATGCCCGTGTTTTCCCATGGCATTTCGCCGGTCAGACTCGTAAACTTAACCGTAACCGTGAAACACAATACCGGAGTTTCGTTTGTCTCATAAATTAACCGCGATGGATCTGTATCTGGAACCAGCAGACAGCCGCCGCCTGGCATCGCTGTGCGGGCCATTTGATGACAACATCAAACAGCTGGAACGGCGGATTGGTGTCGAGATCAGTTACCGTAACAATCACTTCAAGATAGTCGGCCAGCCACGGGGCTGCCTTGCCGCCAGCAACCTGCTGCGCACGCTGTATGTGGAAACCGCACCAATCAAGGGCAGCACACCGGATCTGGAACCTGAAAAAGTCCATATCGCCATTCAAGAGGCCCTCTCGGTGGAAGCCTACGACAGCGACGAGGCGCCCCAGGAACACTTTATCAAAACCCGCAAAGGGGTGATAAAACCCCGTAATGCCAATCAGGGCCAATATGTGGTGAACATTGTGCGTCACGATATCACCTTTGGCATAGGCCCCGCCGGTACCGGCAAGACCTATTTGGCAGTGGCGGCTGCGGTGGATGCACTGGAGCGCCAGGAAGTGCGGCGCATCCTGTTGACCCGTCCGGCAGTGGAAGCCGGTGAAAAACTGGGGTTCCTGCCCGGGGATTTAAGCCAGAAAGTGGATCCTTACCTGCGCCCCTTGTATGACGCACTGTTTGAAATGCTGGGTTTTGAAAAAGTCGAGCGCCTGATTGAGCGCAGCGTGATTGAAATTGCGCCGCTGGCCTACATGCGCGGCCGCACCCTTAATGATGCATTTATCATCCTGGACGAAAGCCAAAACACCACCGTGGAGCAGATGAAAATGTTCCTGACCCGCATTGGTTTTAACTCCAAGGCGGTGATTACCGGCGACATCACCCAGATAGACCTGCCACGCCATGCCAAATCCGGCCTGCGCCACGCCATTGAAGTGCTAAGCGATGTGGACGAGATAAGCTTTAACTTTTTCCAAGCCGGCGACGTGGTACGCCATCCGGTGGTCGCCCGCGTTGTGGAAGCCTACGAGACTTACGAACAACGCCAGCAGGCCGCCAGCGGCCGTCGCCATGACAGCCAGTACCAACTGGCAGAAACTGCAGAGATTACGGAACCTTCTGAAAATGAGTCTTGAACTGACACTGGATTTGCAGATTGCCTCTGAATCCACCCAACTTCCCACCGAGGCCGAATTTACCCTGTGGGCCACCACCGCCCTGACAGGACGGCTGGATGAGGCGGAAATGACCATCCGCCTGGTGGATGAAGCCGAAAGCCACCAGCTTAATTTTGATTACCGGGGTAAGGATAAACCCACCAATGTGTTGTCTTTTCCCTTTGAAGCGCCGCCAGGGATCGAACTGCCACTGATTGGAGATCTTGTCATTTGCGCCCCGGTCGTTGAGAATGAAGCGCAAGAACAGCATAAAACGCTGGCAGAACACTGGGCCCACATGGTTGTGCATGGATGCCTGCATCTGCTAGGTTATGATCACATTAACGACGCCGAAGCTGAAGAAATGGAAGCCATTGAGACAGAACTCATTGAAAGCTTAGGTTTTTCTGACCCTTACAAGGAGCAATAAAAGTTCGACTTCCACGAACTGCGAACCACTATGAGTGATGATATCCCCCCGAGTACCGGCGCCCACAAGAAGGGCTGGTTTGAACGTGTCAGCCAGTTGTTCATGGGCGAACCCCAGAATCGAGACGAATTGGTCGAAGTGATTCAGGATGCGGAGCAACGCGATTTAATCACCGAGGACACCCGCGAGATGATCAAGGGTGTACTTGAAGTGTCTGACCTGAGAGTCCGGGATATCATGATCCCCCGGGCACAAATTGTCGCCATTCAGTACAACGATTCCGTAGAAGAGGTACTCAATACTGTTATCTCGTCAGCCCACTCCCGTTTTCCAGTGGTCAATGAAGATAAAGACCACATCGAAGGGATTTTGCTGGCAAAAGATCTCATCAAATACGGTTTCAATCACAGCGATGAGCCGTTTTCGCTGGAAACCGTCATCCGGCCGGCAGTGGTTGTGCCGGAAAGCAAGCGGGTTGATGTATTGCTCAAAGAGTTTCGCTGCCAGCGTTACCACATGGCCATTGTGGTGGATGAGTATGGCGGCGTGTCAGGCCTCATCACCATTGAAGACATTCTGGAAGAGATTGTGGGCGAAATTGAGGATGAATTCGACCACGACGTGGAAGAAGAGCCAGACATTCGCAAGGTGAGCAGCAAGGCCTACATGGTCAAGGCCCTCACCCACATTGAGGATTTCAACGAAACCTTCCATACCCAATTCAGTGATGAAGAGTTTGACACCGTTGGCGGACTGGTCAGTCATGCCTTTGGCCATTTGCCGGAGCGCAATGAAAAAATCACGATACAGGGGTTGGAATTCAAGGTGATAAGTGCCGATAACCGCCGCCTGTTGCAACTGCGGGTAAAACTGCCTGACGAGCACGATACAGAAGAAAGCGATACCTAGTGATCTCCCTTGGCTGCCGTATCCGGCAACACACCTGGCTTAAGACGGTACTGGCATTCATTGCCGGTGCCGTCACGTCCCTGTCGTTTGCCCCTTATGACGTTTGGCCCTTGTATCCGCTGGCGTTGGCCGCCCTTTTATGGCTGACGGAGCAAAGCCGTCCCAAACAGGCCTTCGGCTTGTGGCTCAGCTTTGGTTTTGGCAGTTTTGTCTTCGGCATAAGTTGGGTGCATGTCAGCATCTACCATTTCGGGGGCATGCCGCTGGCGGTTTCCATGCTGCTGATGGCACTGCTGGCCCTGTATCTGGCACTTTATCCGGCATTGGCCGGCATGTGCTGGTGCCGGTTTGGCCTGCGCAAAAAGAAACGTGCCACGTCTGCCTCCGGCAACAGTTATTGGAACAACCTGGTTCTGTTTCCGGTATTGTGGGTGTTAACCGAGTGGTTGCGCGGCTGGGTATTAACGGGATTCCCGTGGCTATGGGCCGGTTACAGCCAAGCGTCTGGGCCATTACTGCCACTGGCAAGTTATATCGGCACGTTAGGCATAAGCCTGTTGCTGGCCATGCTGGCAGGCAGCCTTCATTTACTGCTGCATCAACGGTGGTTGCCCATGCCCTTGTTAACACTGTTGCTTGCCTTGAGTATCTGGCAAGCACCGCTGCACAACGGCATCGCGCGCACCGGAGCATCCGTAAGTGTGGCGCTGGTGCAGGGCAACATCCCCCAAAGCATGAAATGGCAACCAGAAGCGCTCTGGCCCACGTTACTCAAGTACATGGAGCTGTCGCGTCCTTATTTGGACAAAGATTTGGTGATCTGGCCAGAGGCGGCAATTCCCGCGCCTGAGCACATGGTGGCGGAGTTTCTCGATAATGCCGACAAGGTGGCCAATCTCCATGATACCGCCATTGTCACCGGCATTATCAGCCTGACCCAACCGAATTTTTACAATGCGGTGGTGGTGTTGGGCAATGCCCGGCAACATGCTCAGCCCCACGGGGATTACCAGGTTGCAGCAACCGCCAACCAATACCGCAAGCACCATCTGCTGCCCATTGGCGAATTCGTGCCACTGGAGTCATTACTGCGCCCCTTGGCGCCGCTGTTCAACCTGCCCATGTCCTCCTTCAGCCGTGGAAATTACATTCAGCCCAACCTGCAGGCCACCGGGCATCAGCTGGCCCCCGCCATCTGTTATGAAATCGCGTTTCCTGAGCAACTCAGGCACAACATCACCCCGGATACCCAACTGCTGCTGACCATCTCCAACGATGCCTGGTTTGGCAGCTCCAACGGCCCGCTACAGCATATGGAAATTGCCCAGATGCGTGCCGCGGAGCTGGGCCGACCGCTGCTGCGGGGCACCAACAACGGCGTAACGGCCATTGTGGATGAAAAAGGCCATATCAGCGCCAAACTCCCTCAATTTACCGAAGGGGTGCTGAGCGCGGACGTCCCCTTGGTCCAGGGCCAAACGCCTTTTAGCCGCTGGGGAGAAAAGCCCTTACTGTTTGGCTGCCTGCTACTGCTATTGATAAGCCTGCTCAAACAACGGCAACCGCATTAATCCATCATGTTCGTTCCCCTAAGCATTTCTTAAGTTTACCTGGCCAAGCTAGGAACACTTAAGAAAAACGTTATCCAGCAGATGCTGAAAAAAACATTAATTCGGCTCACAAATTTAAATTTATCCATTGCATCCTGAGCAAAATAAGCCATCATTTCTTGGACAATATTGACAAACTGCCATCAAGATGTGGTAGGAGCACTGAAAACGGAAGACAGCACGGCGCCTCGAGGCGGTTAACGGGGCAAGGCCGATACAGCTAGGGACGGAGGGCATCATCTGCACGGCCATGCAGCCTGCCCATAGTGCAAAAGCGTCATCAAACGCCAAAAAATAACGGGATAACTAACTTATTTTTTGGAGATTGCATACCGCCATGGGCTGTAACATTACTGCGAGCCGCAAAATTTCTCATCTGGCAGTAATCCGTTGTAAGTGAGGTAGCATGAAAAATATTGTGGAATACTTGCGCCAGACAGCACTGGCATGCCCCCAGAAAACGGCGTTGGAAGACAACCGCCACCAGCTCAGCTATCAGCAACTGCTGCAACGTGTTGACGCACTTAGCCACTGGTTGCAACAGCAGCAGACAACCTGCGTGGCGTTGCACGGCGCTAACAGCATTGACTGGGTGATTGTCGATTTGGCCTGCCATGCCACCAATATCACCTGCCTGTCCCTGCCGCTTTCATTGTCTGCCCAGCAAATTCATCACTGCGTTGCCGAAGCAGGAGCCGAGCTACTGTTAAGCGAGCAAATCCTGCTGCCAGGGCAGTGCCGGCTGGATGATAACGAAGCACTGCCGGGCATTGCCGCCTGGGCACTGCCAGAGCGCTATCATTGCTGGGAATTACCCTATGCCCATAGCGGTCACCTGCCGGAAGCCACCCAAAAAATCGCCTTTACCGCCGGCATTACCGGCATGCCCAAAGGCGTGTGCCTTAGCCGGGAGCATCAATGCCGGGTCGCCAGGGCGCTGGCGGCAACCACGCCTATCAGCAATCCCCGCCATGTCTGTTTACTGCCGCTGAGCACCCAACTGGAAAACGTGGTCGGCGTTTACGCCACATTACTCAATGGCGGCACGGTTGTCATGCCGGCAGATGGCGGCAACATGCATCAACCCGCCATGGCACCCACCCTGTTGGAGCAGCTGCACCAGATACAGCCCCAATCGATGATCCTCACGCCAACGCGGCTGCAATCATTGCTCGACAGCACCCAGCAGCAACAATGGCAAATGCCAGACTCCCTCGAGTTTGTCGTGGTCGGTGGTGCGCCGGTAACACCGCAACTACTCAGCCGTGCCCATCAACAGGGCATTCCGGTATATGAAGGATATGTATTGTCAGAGTGCGGCTCTATTGTGTCCATCAATACGCCACAGCATGTCCGTAATGGTACCGCCGGAAAAATTCTGCCCCATTGCCAGGTTCGCATTGACAAACAAGAGGTGATTATCAGCGGCAGCTGTCATCTGGGGTATTTGGGGATAAGTGATAGCTGGTACCCCAACGAAATCCACACCGGCGACTTGGGGTATTGTGATGATGGCTGGTTATCCATTAATGGTCGGCGCAACGCGTTATACCATGACGCTTTGACCCATCTTAGCGGACACAAACCCGGTTAACCCACTCAGGCTTTTTGTACCCAAACCCAGGTGCAATGCTGGTGTTCAAGGCGGGCATTCAATATTGTGCACTCCTCGCATTAAACGCAGTTTCACACTGCGTTTAATGCGGTATGCCGCCAGGCCATCAAGGCATTAACGGTTCCCGGGTAAATTCGCCATGATCGCATTCCGGGCAATCCGGGATCACGTCGGTAAACTCAATGTTCATCTTGTAGCCACAATGGGTGCAGGTAAGCGTGCCTTGAGTGACAATCTCGCCACTGTGATACACCCCCTGCTGATTGAATTGCCGCGCCAACTCATGCCATTCCACCTGGCTGCGGTCACTCACCTCCCCTAACCAGTGCCACAAGGTGTTTTCCAGGGTGATGGCGGTAGGGCTGTAACTCAAATCATCTTCTGCCTGCACGGCAATGAAGCTGGCGATATCCCGTTTTAAAAACTCTTCCACCAACTGCAATTGAGTTTCATCGGCATGGCGCTTCAGTGCCAGATATTCCTTACCCTCCTTGATGGTGGTAAGCAAACTTTTCACGGTCAGAGAATTATCCTGCTGATATATCTCTTTCACCTTGTCCAGCAATGCCTGATATAACTCCAACAACTCCCTATTTTTATCGCTCATAGCGTTACTCCTTTAAGACGAGTCTTGGTGAATGACTCACTTCTGGTTTATTCTATGCAGATTTAAAATGCGCTGCATAGCGTGTATATCTCAAATTATGGGCGGCACTGCCGAAAAACCTGATGCAAGAGCAATACAATCCCTCGGAAATTGAGGCCCGGGTTCAACAGCACTGGGCAGAGAAAAAAACCTTTGAAGTTACCGAAGATGATACAAAAGAGAAGTTTTACTGTCTCTCGATGTTTCCTTATCCTTCAGGCCGCCTGCACATGGGGCATGTACGCAACTACACCATAGGTGATGTTGTTGCCAGGTTCCAGCGCTTGCAGGGCAAAAACGTGCTGCAACCCATTGGTTGGGATGCCTTTGGCCTGCCTGCTGAAAATGCCGCCATCAAAAACAAGTCGGCTCCGGCCCCCTGGACTTACGCCAATATCGATTACATGAAAAACCAGCTGAAAATGCTGGGATTCGGTTACGACTGGAGCCGTGAGATTGCTACCTGCACACCGGAATATTATCGCTGGGAACAGTGGTTTTTCACCAAGCTTTATGAAAAAGGCCTGGTTTATAAAAAAACCTCTTCCGTTAACTGGTGCCCTAACGATCAGACCGTACTGGCCAATGAGCAGGTGGTGGATGGCTGCTGCTGGCGCTGCGACACCAAAGTGGAACAAAAAGAGATCCCCCAGTGGTTTATCAAAATCACCGCCTACGCCGAAGAACTGCTGAGCGAAATCGATAACCTGGATGGCTGGCCGGATCAGGTAAAAGCCATGCAGCGCAACTGGATTGGCCGCTCCGAAGGGGTGGAAATGACTTTCCAGGTGGCCGACAGCGATGCCAGTTTTGACATCTACACCACCCGCCCGGACACCGTGATGGGCGTGACCTACGTGGCCATTGCCGCCGCCCACCCGCTGGCGCTTGAAGCCGCAAAACATAATCCCCAGCTGGCCGCCTTTGTTGAAGAGTGCAAGCAAAGCTCCGCCTCTGAAGCTGATTTGGCCACCATGGAGAAAAAAGGCGTGGCCACCGGCCTTTATGCCATCCATCCCCTCACCGGCGATAAAGTACCGGTCTGGGCCGCCAACTTCGTATTGATGAATTATGGCACCGGAGCGGTAATGTCCGTGCCTGGTCATGATCAGCGCGACTATGAATTTGCCAGCAAATATGGCCTGCCCATCAAGGCCGTGATTAAAAATGCCGAAAGCGAACCTGACTTGAGCCAGGAAGCTTTCACCGAAAAAGGCGTGCTGTTCAATTCTGGCGAATTTGATGGCCTGGATTTTGAAGCCGCCTTTAATGCCATTGCCGACAAATTGGTCAATGAAGGCAAAGGCAAGCGCCAGGTGAACTTCCGCCTGCGTGACTGGGGTGTCAGCCGCCAGCGCTACTGGGGCGCCCCCATCCCCATGGTCACCCTGCCTGATGGCAGTGTCATTCCGACACCGGAAGATCAACTGCCGGTCATCCTGCCGGAAGATGTGGTCATGGACGGCGTTCAAAGCCCCATCAAGGCCGACAAAGACTGGGCCAAAACCCAGGTAAACGGCCAGGAAGCCCTGCGGGAAACCGACACCTTTGACACCTTTATGGAGTCCAGCTGGTATTACGCCCGCTACTGCTCACCACAGGCCAACCAGATGCTGGATACCGACAAGGCCAATTACTGGTTACCGGTGGATCAATACATTGGCGGTATCGAACATGCCTGTATGCACCTGTTGTATTTCCGCTTCTTCCACAAACTGCTGCGCGATACCGGGCTGGTGAACAGCAACGAGCCGGCCAAACGCCTGCTGACCCAGGGCATGGTGCTGGCAGAAGCCTTCTATTACACCAATGAAAAAGGTGCTAGGGTGTGGGTATCGCCATTGGACGCTGACATTCTGGCGCGTGACGACAAGGGCCGCATCACCAAGGCCGTGGACAACGAAGGGCACGAACTGGTGTACACCGGCATGTGCAAAATGTCCAAGTCCAAGAATAACGGCATTGACCCGCAGCTGATGGTGGAAAAATACGGCGCGGACACCGTCCGGCTGTTCATGATGTTTGCCGCACCGCCGGAAATGACACTGGAATGGCAGGAATCCGGCGTGGAAGGGGCTCACCGCTTCATCAAGCGGTTGTGGAAACTGGCCATTGAACATATCAATCAAGGGCCTGCGCCAGCGCTGGACAGCAGCAGTTTGAACACTGCCCAGAAAAACCTGCGCCGCGAACTGCACAAAACCATTGCCAAAGTCACCGACGATATCGGACGGCGCCAGATGTTCAACACCGCCATTGCCGCCGTAATGGAACTGATGAACCATTTGCAAAAAGCCCCGCAAGAAACGGCTCAAGACCGGGCCTTGCTGGATGAGGCATTATCTGCGCTGGTAAGATTGCTGTACCCCATCACCCCCCATTTAAGCTTTAGCCTGTGGCAGGCGCTGGGCAATGGCGGAGATATCGAAACCGCCGCCTGGCCAGCAGTAGATGAAACCGCCCTGGTGGAAGACAGCAAACTGGTAGTGGTGCAGGTCAACGGTAAACTGCGCGCCAAAATCACCGTAGCGGCCGATGCCACCAAAGAGCAGGTAGAAGCCCTGGCACTGGCAGATGAACAGGTACAAAAACACACGGACGGCAAAACCGTACGCAAAGTGATTTATGTCCCCGGAAAACTGCTCAATATCGTAGCCAACTAACAGGACATTCATGCCGACATTTATCAAGGGTTTCCGGCAACTGATGTTTTCAACACTGGCACTGGTCGTCATGACCAGTGCCGGTTGTGGATTTCATCTGCAAGGCAGTTATTCCATACCGCCACAACTCAGGACCCTCAGTTTGAACTCGCCGGATCAATACAGTGAATTAAGCCGTCTGGTGCAAGACAGGCTGCGACTGCACAACATCAGTATCCAGCCCGCCAGCGATGCTCTGCCCCGGCTCACATTGCTCAAGGATGCGCTGGAGCGCTCCACACTGTCGATTTATCCCACCGGTAACGTGGCTGAATATGAGCTGATTTACCAAGTGCAATTCAGCGTTGCCATGCCGGGTAAGCAGGCTCAGGCCTTTACCGCGGAAGTGCGCCGTGATTATCAGGATGATCCCCGCACCGCATTGGCCAAAAGCCGGGAAATGGCACTGCTGGTCAAAGAGATGCGCATCCAGGCTGCGGATTACATTATTCAGACACTGGCCGCCACCGAGGTGGAATGATGCGGGTCTATCCGGATCAGCTCACCCACCATCTCTCTTCGCTAAAGCCCTGTTACTTATTATTTGGGGACGATCCCTGGTTACTGGACACCACGAAATCCGCAGTGGTGTCTGCCGCCAAAGCCCAGGGATTTGCAGAGCGCATCCAACTGGAGCAAGACAATAATTTCAGCTGGCAACAGCTGTACAACGAATGGCATGCCATGAGTCTGTTCTCCAGCCGCCGCGTTATTGAACTGCACCTGCCTCAGGCAAAACCCGGCAACGATGGCGCTAACATGTTGCAAACATTGCTGCAACAACAAAATCCTGATACTGTGTTGTTGCTCACAGGTTCAAAGCTAGGCAAAGAGCAACAAAACAGTAAATGGTTCAAACAACTGGACAGCAACGGCATCTTCGTGCCCTGCACCACACCGGAAGGCCCGCAATTTAAGCGCTGGCTTGATGGACGCATCCTCTTTTACCGACTGAATCTGCAAGCAGATGCCCGGGCAATGCTCATTAACCTCTATGAAGGGAATTTGCTGGCCGCGGATCAGGCACTGCAATTGCTGCAGCTACTGGCAGGCAACCAAACGGTGGATGCCAACGAATTATCCCGTTACTTTGAAGATCAGTCCCGCTTCACGGTATTTCAACTCACCGATGCCCTGCTGACCAACCAACAGGACAAGGCACAGCACATGCTGGCGCAGTTGAAAGCGGAGGATATGGCATTACCGATTGTGCACTGGGCATTGCAGAAGGAACTGACACAGCTATGGCAGTTGCAGTCGGCATTAACCGCCGGTCACAATCTGGGGCAACTGTTCAGCCAGTATCGGATCTGGGATAAGCGAAAACCGTTATATCAACAAGCACTTGGCCGACTATCGTTAGAGGCCATCGAAGCCATGCTGGCGTTCAGCTCACAGCTGGAACTGGCATTAAAACAACAGGGACGTGAAGATTGGGTCGGCGTCAGCCATCTGTGTCTAATGTTTGATGCAGCAGCGCACCGGCAATTATTGCAATTTGGATTAAACTGATGCGAATAGGGATTTTAGGCGGTACATTCGATCCGGTGCATTATGGACATCTGCGCCCCGCAGCAGAAGTGCTGCAATTGCTGCAACTGGATCAGCTGTGGCTGATGCCCAACAACATTCCCCCCCACAAACAGCAGGCCAGTGCCAGCGCGGCACAACGCCTGCAGATGTTACAGCTGGCCACCGGGCCGTTTCCGCAATTTTCAATCAATGCGGTGGAGCTGGAACGTGCCACCCTGTCCTACAGCGTTACCACGCTGCGACAGCTTCGGCAGGAATACCCGCAAGACACCTTTTATTTCATTATGGGCACCGACTCGCTGGTCACCCTGACCACCTGGCAACGCTGGCAGGAACTGTTTGATTTATGCCATCTGGTGATTTGCCGCCGGGCGGGCTGGCAACTACAGCCCGACAACCCGGTGTACAACCAATGGCAACAGCGGCAAACCACGCCGGCACAACATCTGGCTAACTGCCCTCCCGCGACTGCACCTTCCAGCGGCGACATCATCATGGTGGATGTGGCACCCCAGCCATACTCTTCCACCGCCCTGCGCCAGGCACTGGCCGACAACCGGCTTGAGCCTTGCCAGAATGCCATCCCGGCCTCAGTGCTGGATTACATCACCACCCAACAGCTTTACCGCAACTAAGGCTGATTCCGGCGCCGGTTTCGGTATATACTACGGCGCCTGATACAAATACAGTCAAAGAGGAACAGCCGCTTGCAAAGTGCTGAGTTGAAACAATTCGTTGTGGATAAGGTCGAAGACATCAAAGCCAAGGATGTTGTGGTGCTGGATGTACAGCAAAAATCCAATGTTACCGATTACATGGTGGTGTGTACCGGCACCTCACAAACCCACATCAGTGCCATTGCCCAACACGTGATTGGTGAAGCCAAACAGGCAGGTTTGCTGCCATTGGGTGTGGAAGGCCGGGACAGCAGTGACTGGGTACTGGTGGACTTGGGGAACGTGATCCTGCACGTCATGCTGGCCCAGGCACGGGAACACTACCAACTGGAAAAACTCTGGACAGAAGTGTAACGCCCATGAAGTTGCAACTCATTGCCGTGGGCACCCGCATGCCCGACTGGGTCTGTCATGGTTTTACCGAATACCAGCGTCGCTTCCCCCGGGACATGCCCCTGGAACTGGTGGAGATCCCGGCAGGGAAACGGGGCAAAAATGCCGATATTGCCCGCATCCTCCATAAAGAAGGCGAAGCCATGCTGGCAGCCGTTGCCAAAGGCAACCATATTGTGACGCTGGATCTTCCCGGTAAAAACTGGACCACCCCGGAACTCGCCAATAACATGCAAAAATGGCAGCTCGACGGCCGGGATGTCAGCCTGTTGGTGGGCGGCCCGGAAGGGTTGGCACCGGCGTGCAAACAGGCGGCGGCCCAGAGTTGGTGTTTATCGGCACTGACCCTGCCCCATCCGCTGGTGCGGGTCATTGTGGCAGAAAGCCTGTATCGCGCCTGGAGCATTAATAACAACCATCCCTACCACCGGGAATAATCGCCAACGGAGACTTTGCAGTGCAGCAACGAAAGCGCGTTACAATGCACGACCATGCTGCCGAATCGGCCCTGTTTCGGCGCCGTGCATTATTCACGTTCATTTGCGTTACCCTGTTGCTGCTGGTCTTGATGGGTAACCTGTATCACCTGCAGATTACCTCCTTCAAGGATTACGCCACCCGCTCCAACGACAACCGCATCCGCGTGGTTCCCTTGCCTCCCAGCCGTGGACTCATTTACGACCGTAACGGTAAGCTTCTGGCGGAAAACCGGCCCTTCTACTCGCTGGAAGTGATCCCGGAAAAAGTCAAAAACATGCAGCGCATGCTCGATGAACTGTCCACGGTCATTCCCCTGTCTGATGAAGAGCGGCAAAACTTCACCGATGCCTTGAAATTTCACCGGCGTTTCAAGCCGCTGACGCTGAAAAATCATCTGTCAGAGCAACAACTGGCCACGTTCAGTGTCAATCAATACCGCTTTGAGGGCGTATCGGTGGAAGCCGGTCTTAACCGTTACTATCCCTATGGCGAGCTGCTGACCCATGTGCTGGGCTATGTGGGCCGCATCAATAATCGCGACCAAAAAGCGCTGGAGCTGTCTGGCAACTGGCCTGACTATGCCGCCACCCATGATATCGGCAAACAAGGGGTGGAAAAATTTTACGAAGGCCTGCTCCACGGCAAGCCCGGGCATCTGGAAGAAGAGGTCAACAACCTGGGGCGGCATATTCGCACCTTGAAAGTGGAGCCGCCGGAGCCGGGGCAGGATATTTACCTGACCATAGATCTGGCCCTGCAACAAAAAGCCATGGAGTTACTGGATGGTCGGCGCGGCTCCATTGTGGCCATTGATCCGCAAGATGGCGGCATTCTGGCCATGGCCTCCAGCCCCAGTTACGACCCCAACCAGTTCGTACACGGCATTGGCACCAAAGCCTACAGCGAGCTGTTAAATTCCCGCGCCCGCCCCCTGATCAACCGGGCCACACAAGGCCAATACGCACCGGCCTCCACCGTAAAACCCTTACTGGCACTCATGGGGCTGGAAGATGGCATCATTACGGAAAAAACCCGCATCTGGGATCCGGGCTTTTGGCAAATCCCCGGCGTGGAGCGCAAATACCGCGACTGGAAACGCTGGGGCCACGGCTGGGTGGATGTGTACGGCGCGCTGGTGCACTCCTGCGACACCTATTTTTACGATCTGGCCTATAAGAGCGGCATCGACCGGATTGCCAACTTCATGACCCAATTCGGCTTTGGTGAAAATACCGGCGTGGACATTTACGAAGAATCACCGGGGAACATGCCATCACGGGACTGGAAACGCCTGCGCTACAATCAGCCCTGGTATATTGGCGACACCATCTCCGTGGGCATCGGGCAGGGTTACTGGACCACCACGCCGCTGCAACTGGCCAGCGCCACCACCGTACTGGCCAACCAGGGCCGCCGCTTGCCGCCCCATTTGCTCAAATCCATCAAAGACAGCACCTCGATGATTGAGCCGCCGGTAGAAGAGCGCCCTCCCGTTACCCTGAAAAACACCCGGCACTGGCATACCATTGCCGATGCCATGCGCCAAACCGCCCATAAAAGCCGTTTTAACGATGCCCACTACTCCGCCGCCATGAAAACCGGTACCGGCCAGGTGTTCAGCGTGGCGGAAGATGCCAAATATGATGCGGACACCATTGATGAACACCTGCGGGATAACGCCTTGATTGTGGCATATGCGCCGTTTGAACATCCCAAAATGGTGGTGGCCGTCATTCTGGAAAACGCCGGCTGGGGAGGCAAGAATGCCGGCCCGGTGGCACGGGCCATGATGGATGAATATCTGTTGCGAGATCAATGGGAGCTGACCGATGCACAGCCATAAGCCTAACTTCTGGCAACGCCTACATCTGGATTTGCCACTGCTGCTGGGCCTGTTGGCCCTGATGTGTTTTGGCCTGTTTGTGATCTATTCTGCCAGCGGTGAAGACCCCGCCATGCTGGAGCGGCAAATGGTGCGCATGGGATTATCATTGGGCTTGATGCTGGTACTGGCACAAATCAATCCGGAGGTGTATCGCCGCTGGGCGCTGCCCATTTACCTCGCCGGGGTGGCATTTCTTCTGGCGGTGCATTTTTTCGGCGAAATCAACAAAGGGGCGCAACGCTGGCTCAATCTGGGTTTTATGGAGTTTCAGCCATCAGAGCTCATGAAGCTGGCATTTCCCATCACCATGGCCTGGTACATCAGCAAATTTCCCCTGCCGCCGAAAAAACGCTACCTGGCAGGTGCCGCCATACTGCTGGCCATCCCCACCCTGCTGATTGCCAAACAACCGGATTTGGGCACCTCCATTCTGGTGGCCGCTTCCGGGGTGTTTGTGTTGTTCCTGTCAGGCATGAGCTGGACCATTGTGGGAGGGGTTATTGCCGCCGTGCTGGCATTTTTACCCGTGTTGTGGTTTTTCCTGATGCATGACTACCAACGCAACCGGGTACTGACGCTGTTAAATCCGGAAGCTGACCCGTTAGGCACCGGTTATCACATCATCCAGTCGAAAATCGCCATCGGCTCTGGGGGGTTGTGGGGCAAGGGCTGGCTGGACGGCACCCAATCCCAGCTGGAGTTTTTACCGGAACGCCACACGGATTTCATTTTTGCGGTGATTGGCGAGGAGTTTGGCCTGCTGGGCAGTTTGTTCCTGCTGGCGCTGTACCTGTATGTGATTGGCCGCGGGCTGGTGATTGCTTCCCGGGCACAAACCAGCTTTGCTCGGTTACTGGCAGGCTCCATCACCCTGACGTTTTTTGTTTACGTGTTTGTGAACATCGGCATGGTGTCAGGCATTTTGCCGGTGGTGGGCGTTCCCCTGCCGCTCATCAGTTATGGTGGCACCTCCATGCTGACATTGATGGCCGGTTTTGGCATTCTAATGAGTATTCAC
This sequence comes from Shewanella mytili, assembly GCF_046765975.1. Classification (NCBI taxonomy): domain Bacteria; kingdom Pseudomonadati; phylum Pseudomonadota; class Gammaproteobacteria; order Alteromonadales; family Shewanellaceae; genus Shewanella; species Shewanella mytili. Next base: position 88,424 of record NZ_JBKOUD010000010.1, read on the forward strand.
ACCCACAGACGCTTTATCGACCGATAGGAACGCCGCCATGCCCGCATACCCGTTCTTGCTGCTGTTACTGTTTTTGCTATCGTCCCAGGCACTGGCAACGCCAGCACCCAGTGTGGCCCAATTGCAGCAACAATTCATTGCACAACAGCAGCAACAGGGATTCAGCGCCGAGGAAGTCTCACAATTTCTTGCTGGCGCCCACAAGAACCAACAGGTGCTGGATGCCATTTCCAGGCCCTGGGAAGCCAAACCCTGGCACCAGTATTACCCCATTTTCCTCACCGACAAACGCTTGCAAGCGGGCCTTGCCTTCTGGCAGCAACATCAGGCCAGCATTACCAAGGCGGCAAAGCAGTATCAGGTGGAACCTGAAATCATTGTGGCCATTATTGGTATCGAAACCTATTACGGCCAGTATTTGGGCAATTATCCCGTTATCGATGCGCTGTACACCCTGGGTTTTTACTATCCGCCCCGGGCGGATTTCTTTCGCCGGGAGTTGGGAAAACTGATGCAGCTGCAACGCCAGGAGAAGCTCTCGGCCCAGCAGCTTCACGGCTCCTATGCCGGTGCCATGGGCTTGGGTCAATTTATCCCCTCCAGTTATCTCGCCTATGCGGTGGATTTTGATCATGACGGGCAACGGGATCTGATTAACAGCGCTGATGATGCCATTGGCAGTGTGGCCAACTACTTTCACCAGCATGGCTGGCAACAAGGCCACCCGGTGGCCATTCCCCTGACAGTTGCCAGCAAACCCGATGCCCGCATTTGGCAGGCCCAGGACAAATTAACGCAAACCGTGGCGGACATTCTCGCGCCCGATGTGGCGCTGGCGCAGTCGCAGGATCTGGATGTTGCCCAGCCAGCCATGCTGATTGCCCTGCAACAAGCCGATGCCACCGAGTACTGGCTGGGGTTGAACAACTTTTATGTCATCACCCGCTATAACCGCAGCCCGCTCTATGCCATGGCGGTTTATCAATTTAGCCAACAGTTGAGACAACATCATGAGACACAGTAACAAACTGCTGCCATTTTGCGTGCTGCTCATGCTGGCCGGCTGCGCCAGTGAACCGGTTAATCGTAATGATGGCCGTTACAGCATGCAGCACGACAAACCGCCCCAAAATCCACCGGATCTTTCCCGGGTGCAGGATGCGGTGCCCCGTTACGAGCCTTACAGCAAACAGGGCAATAAAAATTATGAGGTGCTGGGCAAATCCTATCGCGTCATGCCCAGCGGCAAAGGCTTTGTGCAAGAGGGGCAAGCTTCCTGGTATGCCTCAAAATTTCATGGGCACTATACCTCCAACGGCGAGGTGTATGACATGTACGCCATGTCCGGTGCCCATAAAACCCTGCCGCTGCCAAGCTATGTGCGGGTCACCAATCTTCGCAACAATAAAAGCGTCATCCTGCGGGTGAACGACCGCGGGCCGTTTCACTCCCGCCGCATCATTGATGTGTCATACGCTGCCGCCTACAAACTGGACATGCTGAAAACCGGTACGGCGCCGGTACGGCTGGAAGTCATCTATAACGACAGTCCTGAGCATCAGGCCGTGGCGGCCATAGGCACTGAACCTTCGGTGTATTACGTACAGATTGTGGCCTCAAGCACCAAAGAGAAACTGCAGGCCATGGCGCCCGCATTAACCCAGGCGTTCCAGCTGCAAAGCCGCATTACCGCCGCTGACAACCTGTACCGCCTGCAACTGGGGCCTATCGCCAACGAAGCGCTGGCAAACCGCATGCTGGACACTATCCGCAGCGGCGGCCATCCCCAAAGCTATCTGGTGCGCGACAAAGCGCCATAACTGGTGATTATTTGTCCATGACTGTACTAATGAAGGAACCTTCACTAATATCACAGGTCGACAAATGATATACTCGCTGCTACCGAGGCAGTTTCACTCCAACCATAAAAACGTATCCAGTCAATGATGAATTTTGTAAAGAAAACCGCAACAGCACTGTTCATGTTCACCGGCGTTATTTCCGCAGGCGCGCTGGCTGATCCGGTCTCTCAGATGCCGATCCCCAACGCCTCTCCCGCCCTGACCTCTCCAAGACCCATGGTGATCCCAGATGCGCCCAGTGTGGCGGCAAAAGCTTATGTATTGATGGATTACCATTCAGGGCAGATCATTGCAGAAAGCAACTCCCATGAATTGCTCAACCCTGCCAGCCTGACCAAAATGATGACCAGTTACGTTATCGGGCAGGAGATCAAACGGGGGAATGTCTCTCCGGATGATGAAGTCACCATCTCCAAAAATGCCTGGTCCAAGAACTTCCCTGACTCATCAAAAATGTTCATTGAAGTGGGCAAACAGGTGAAAGTGTCTGATCTGAACCGGGGCATTATCATCCAGTCGGGAAATGACGCCTGCGTGGCCATGGCCGAACACATTGCCGGGACCGAAGGCGCCTTTGTAGATTTGATGAATGGCTGGGCCAAACAGCTGGGCATGCAAGACAGCCATTTTGAAAATGCTCACGGGCTGCATGGCGATCACCATAAAAGCACCGCCTTTGATTTGGCATTGCTGGGGGCGGCCCTGATCCGCGACGTACCTGAAGAGTACAAGATTTACGACGAAAAATCGTTCACCTTCAACGGCATCAAACAGTACAACCGCAACGGCCTGTTGTGGGACAACAGCCTGAACGTGGACGGCATTAAAACCGGCCATACCTCAGAAGCCGGTTTCAACCTGGTGGCCTCTGCCACCAAGGATGGCATGCGCCTCATCTCCGTAGTGCTGGGGACCAAGAGCGAATCCGCCCGCAAGGCAGAAAGCAAGAAACTGCTGGAATTCGGTTTCCGCTTCTTTGAAACCGTTACCCCGTACAAGGCAGGCAACAGCTTTGTTACCCAAAAAATCTGGTATGGCGACAAAGACAGCATCAATTTGGGTGTGGTCACCGATACTCCCATCACCATTGCCAGAGGCCAGGCCAAAAACCTCAAAGCCAACTTTGAGCTGAACAAAGAACTGATAGCCCCCATCACCAAAGGTGAAACCGTGGGGCGGCTGTACTTCCAGTTGAATGGTCAGGACATTGCCCAATATCCACTGGTGGCACTGGATGATGTGCAAGAAGGCAGCTGGTTCAGTAAATTGATTGATTATTTCAAGCAGTTATTTGCCGGATGGTTTAACTGATGAATTTGAAAAACCGCCAATAGGCGGTTTTTTTATGCCCAAAAGCATAACCACGCGACAAAGCCAAGAACCCATGATGCCTGCCGGATAAGATTTCCAGCCCGCACTATTTTTGCTATACTCCGCGGCCGCCTGTGCCGCTGTAATCCATAATTCAACGATGGCACTCTATGATGACAGGAAGTGTGACATGAAATTTGAATCTTACAGTTTTGCCCCAGAAATCATTCGCGCCGTTAGCGAATGTGGTTATGAGCGCATGACCCCGATTCAAAAACTGGCCATACCTCCCATCCGCCGTGGCCAGGATGTACTGGCCAGTGCCCAAACCGGTACCGGCAAAACCGCAGCATTTGTGCTGCCATTGCTGCAACGCTGCCACGATACCCCCATTGCCAGGCAGCCGGGGGTTACCCGCACCCTTATTCTCGCCCCCACCCGCGAGCTGGTAGCCCAGGTGGCCGACAACGCCAAAGCTTACAGCCGCTATCTTGACGTACAGGTGGTGTCGTTGTTTGGCGGGGTCAAAACCAGTGGCCAGGCCAATAAGCTCAAGCAAGGTGCTGAGCTGGTTGTTGCCACACCCGGCCGTTTAATGGAGCACCTGCAAGCAGGCAATGTCAACCTGTCCCAGGTAGAAGTGCTGGTACTGGATGAAGCCGACCGCATGCTGGACATGGGCTTTATCAAGGACATTCAGAAAATCCTGCAAGCGACCAACAAAACCCGGCAAACCCTGATGTTTTCCGCCACATTCACCGGCGGTGTAAGGCACCTTGCCGAACAAATCCTGCAGCGTCCCAAAGTGCTGGCGGCCGACAGGCAAAACACCGCAGCAGCTACCGTCAGCCAGGTGGTCTATCCTGTGGAGCAACGGCGCAAACGTGAGCTGCTATCAGAGCTTATCGGCCGGAAAAACTGGCATCAGGTGCTGGTGTTTTCCGCCACACGGGAAGATGCCGACCAATTGGCACTGGAGCTGAATCAGGACGGCATTCCCACCGCAGCGGTGCACAGTGAAAAAGCCCATGGCAAACGGCGCCGTTCCTTGAAAGAGTTTACCGAAGGCAAGCTCCGGGTCTTGGTGTCCACCGAAGTGGCCGCCCGGGGGCTGGATATTCCGGAACTCGATTACGTGGTGAACTATGACATGCCGTTTCTGGCAGAAGATTATGTGCACCGCATTGGCCGTACCGGACGGGCGGGCAAATCCGGAGTGGCCATCTCGTTTGTCAGCCGAGAAGAAGAACGCATTCTGGCAGACATCGAAAAATTGATTGGGCAACGGCTCAAACGCATCATGATGCCAGGCTATGAGGTCAGCAATCGGGATGTGTTGCTAAAGCAGTTGCAACGTCGGCGTTTTGGTAAACACAAACCCGGTGCCAGCAGTGCTACCGAACAGGTGGCCGCTGAAAAAGCCATGTCAGACCGGCGGGTGAAAGTGAAAGTAGGAGGCAATCGCCAGCCGCCCAAAAAGCTGAAATAAGCGATTGTGCAACAGGCACTGGCGCTAGGGTTCAAACCGAATCGCGCGCCAGATCATCCCTTCCCGGCGCAGTAATAACACGCGGGTTCCCGCCTCAAATGCCGTATTGTCTTCTTGCGGCTCCACCAATACATAATGAATGCGTTGCCATTCATCATGCACCAATGCCTCGGCAGGATTGCCTTTGATGGCCTTGCCCAGGGTAAGAATGCCGATGTTGCCACACAGGTTTTCACTATCGTCATCCATGACCGATGACCATGAAAACCAGCGACCGGCGAAATGACAGCTCACCGCCGCCATGGCAAATGCCGGCCACACGGATATCGACTGAGGCAGAATGATGTCTGCGCTCAGCCAAAGTACCAGATTGAGTGAAAAACCACTGAGGGTAAAAAACACCAGTGCCAGAATGAACCAAAGCAATACGGGCAAGCGGTCCAGAGCCAACCAAGCAGTCAGCGAAGATGTGTCGGACGCTGTTTCATCACCCTGTTGTACGGTTAATGGCTCATCCATCAGCATCCACAAACTGCCGCCAGCCACCCGCGCCATCATCTCAATCATGCCGAGCATGGCAACCACTGCCGCGCCCACCACGTAAGGTAAGTTGTCATTGGCCAGAATGAAATCCAGCATTGTCCTCCTCCTTGAGGCATACTGCACTGCATCTTGCAGTTGTCTCGCTACTTAATCCATTAATCGCCAACATCTTAAGTCTAGACCCTGGCCTATCGCCCCGCTAGTTAACGGCTTGTGTTCCAACAAGCCCGGGGAACCGCTTTTTAAGCACGATAGCAAGCCATGATAACAGCACGTCTCCGGTACAGGTCAAGCACTGAGATATAAATTTAATGTCATTTACATCATGAGGTTATCACGTCATATTGCCTTGGGTGGCAACCCGGTTTTCCGATGGGAAACAGTCGGTAACGCTCATGTTGAGCCATTCATCCGTTTCCCCATTACCAAGCATTGCGTGTTACCTTACATCGGGTTTTCTGCTGGCTGCGTTAATCCGCCAGCAGAAACTGGTATAATGGCGCCACGCATCTTTTGGATCTTTTACCATGCTGATTAGAGCGATTAAACCCGGTGACTGGCCGGTCATTGCTGCTGTGCAAAAGCAGTGTTATCACGATTTGGCGCCTGAACCTTTAGCCGCACTGCAAAACAAATGGCAGCTGTCACCAGAAAGTTGTTTTGTCATGGAGTTGAGGGACAAGGTACAGGGGTACTGTTTGGCACACCCTTGGAAATTGCAGCAACCGCCAGCACTCTACAGCATGCTCGAGCCATGCCCCGATGCAGACACCCTTTATTTGCACGATATTGCCGTCAGTCCCGAGGCTAGAGGCCACGGCTTTGCCACCCAGGCATTTCGCCGACTGGTGCAATTTGCCCTGCAGCGGCAACTGCCCACCCTCTCCCTGGTGGCAGTACAGGGCGCCTCCGATTACTGGAAAATGCTGGGGTTTTCGCCTTGTGACATAGAAAAATCCCTCGCCAGTTATACCGATGATGCCTGTTACATGACCTACGCCCTCTCCCGGGACGCCTAAGCGCATATCCGAAACGTTCGGTAAACAATGCCATCCCCCCACGCTGGGAGATAGGCATTGTTTACCCCTTGCGCGCCGGGCATCATCCCGTTTTGTTACCTAGCTGCGCGATCCTGCCATTTTCCCTATCGCATTCACTGCATTTACATCACAAAACCATTGTCACTTTTTGAGATGACTCGCAAATCCAATATTTTGGTTATCACAAGATAATCCAATAAATTTTATCGAATACTCATAAAGTTACCCATAAAGCCCATGGATAACCCAATATCCAAACGCTATATAACCATTCAATCTATGTGGTTTTTACCTTGAATGTTGCAAAAATGTTATATAATTATATTGCGTTTAGTCAGTGTTATACCTCTACCGAAAAGGCAAACCTGCAGCAATGCAGGGACGCAAAACCACGGGTCTTTCAAGATAGCCGGGTTGCCGACAGATACCCAACCACGGCAACCGGTGCTTTTTATCCGGGCCACAGTGTCTTCGTCCATGACCGGACAGACAAGGAGGTAGGAAATGAAAAAGATTCGTGTGTTATCCGCTGCGGTATTGGCCAGCTTTGCGATTGCCGCCTATGCCGTCAATGACGTGATTTATCTTTCGGATACCAATGATTTCAACGGTGATGACGGCTTATCTGCCCTGTATCGCGTTGAAATTGATCCCGCAGGCATCGCCAATCTTACGCTGCTGCCAGGTGGCATGGTGGATTACAACCATGTTGATGCACTGGCAGCCGAGCAAGACGGCAGCATCCTGTGGCTCATCAACTCCGGCCCGCAACCTTCCGGCATGGCAAATAATGTGCTGGCCAAATACACGGTAGCCAACGGGATTGTTGAAACCGTCGGACCAATGGGCGGTTTTAGCGGCGATGCGGATCAAGCGGCAGTGTCACCCGATGGCATTCTTTATGTCACCAGTAAAACCGGCAACAGGCTTTACACCATTGACAAGTCAACTGCCAATGCAACCTTGGTAGGGACTGTACAAGGTGCCACCACCAATGGCGGCGATATTGCCTTTGACCAATATGGCGCACTGTTTTTGGTCAACCAGCAAGCCTTGTATGAATTGACCCTGCCCGCCACGCCGGGAGATATCATTGCCGAGGAGGTGGGGCCGGTTTCAGATCGTTTCACCGGGCTTGCATTCCGTGCCGGCGGATTGGGCAACTTGCTGGGCTCCAACGGTAATGACAACGAAATCAGTGAGCTCAGTGTGGTTGATGCCTCCCAGGTGGCCATCTATCCCATGTTCCTTAATGGCGAGCCCTTTGATCACACCTATGGCGACATGACCACCGGGCCTCTGGTGCTCTGTACCAAAACCATCGGTTACTGGAAAAACCATGACTGGAACGGGGCAATTGTTTCCATTAATGACCAGCCGATTACGGAAACTGATGGGCGCTTCGGTGACAAAGATTATGGCGACAAACCCTATACCGGCATACTCTGGCGCGCCAAGGGCAAAACCTACAGCATGCTCTATGCCCAGCTGATTGCCGCCAAGCTCAACACCAACAATTCCTACAGTATGGATATGCTCAATGAAGCGGAAGCGTTTCTTGAAGGCAAAAACTTCGACGATGTTGTCAGTAAGGCGGACAGAGCCCAATATTCTGCATTGGTTGAAGCAGTAACCGGCTTTAACGAAAGTAACCACTGCGATGAATAAAGATTGACCAAGCAAGCCTGCTTCTCCAAAGGCCATTCTTCACCGGATGGCCTTTTCAAATGTCGGGTAGCCCTACGCCTTTAGTTGCCAAATTACCGATAACAATACCCAGACCAACAACTGTCACCATGATGCCCACACCAACGCCATGGTGACAGTTGCCACAAGCCATGTCATTGCTTATAGTGCCGCATACTTTAGCGCTGCGCCTTCAAGTGCATCTCCTGTTGCTGGGATGTTTACTCGCAAGTGGCTTCCCCCTGAGTGCTGACTCATGCAACAACCGACACAACAAGGAGCCGTCATGGCCAGATTGGTAACCTACGAATTTCGCGGGCAAGCAAAAACCGTTAATTTCGCCTTTGATAAATACCGGGACATTTTTGAAGCCGCCGCGGCCGCGGAAGGCGTGGATATCAGTGCCTTTTTGAAAATGGAACAGCAAGTGGCACTGACCGCCAAAGGGGGCGGCGCCGTGAAAAACTTCCGCCAACACGAATTTGCCCGCATGGGCTTTACCAATGTGCGTTTAGTGAAAACGGAAGAGTGATGTCCTCCATGCATGGTCCCGATTATCAACTGGCCAATCTGCCCCGGGCAGGTTTTGGCAAACGGCTTGGTGCGGGCATTTATGATGCATTGCTGGCGCTAGCGGTTTATGCCTTTGCCGGCATTATCGGCTTTGCCCTGTTTGCCTTATGTGCCCGTGCCGGACTGATATCGGTGCCAGCCTCGCTGTCCTTGGCCGATGCATTACGACAAAACTCCCTCTATCACGGGCTATATCAGTGCTGGTTATTATGTGCCGTGGCAGGATTTTACGGCTACTTCTGGAGCCGCGCCGGCCAAACGCTGGGCATGCAGGCATGGCGCCTGCGCGTACAACACTGCAATGGCCAAAATCTCAGCATCATTACCGCACTGGCCAGATGCGTCTGGTCCTTGCTTGGGCTCGGCAACCTGTGGTTATTATTGGGCAGGCAGCAACTGGCCTTGCAGGATTGGCTCACGGGCTCTGAAGTCGTGGTATTGCCCACACAGCGCCATCATTCCCGGTGAAACCTACCCGAGAAATACCGCAACAGACACTTTATAAGGGATGAGGGCAGCAACACCGTGCCATGAACATCACCTGCGGGTAAGTTTCCGTGGTTTTGTGCAAATACCACAAGCCCCATCCCGTTTCAGCCTGTGTGATGGCCTGAGCATTCACGCCGTTATCTGCGGATGTAATACACCGCCGCCCCGGTAAACAGCAAACTTGGCATAATCGCCCCCACAACCGCCGGCATGTTGTACACAATGCTCATGGGACCAAAAATCTCGTTGCTGATATGAAAGACAAAACCGGCAACCACCCCCAGCAACACTCTGGCGCCCATGGTGACATTGCGCAATGGCCCGAACACAAAAGACAAGGCCACCAGCATCATCACCGCAACGGTCACGGGCTGCATCAGCTTGTGCCACAGCGCCAGTTCGTAGCGGCTGGCATCCTGGTTATTGCTTTTCAGGTAATCCATGTAGCCGGCCAATCCCTTAATGGGCAAAGAGTCGGGGTCCACCGACACCACACTGAGCTTGTCTGGCGTCAGGCTCGATGGCCAGCGATCTTCAAGCGTTTCATGCACCACCACCTGTTCGTTCTTGATACTGGTGCGACGCACGTCCCGCAACTGCCAGTAATCATGGGTGTAAACAGCGCTGTCTGCATGGGTGACATTCAGCAATCGTTGATTGTCAAACTCATACAGGGTTACATCGCTCAGGTGGTTAATCGTATTGATTTGGCCGATATTCACAAACAGATTGCCATCCCTTGCCCAAACCCCCCGGTGGGATTTAATCAAGTTGCCGCCAGAAATCTTGGTGGCTTTCAGCTCACTGGCTTTCATCTGCGCCACCGGCGCGCCCCATTCGCCCAGTGCCATCACCAGCAGCATCAACGGAATGGCGGTTTTCATGGCGGAAAGGGTGATTTGCAGCCGGGACAGTCCGGATGCCTGCATGACCACCAATTCCGAATTGGAGGCCAGCATTCCCATGCCTATCAACGCTCCCAACAGTACCGCCATGGGGAAAAACATTTCAATGTCCCGCGGGATCAGGTACATCACATACACGGCGGCATCCACCATGGTGTAACTGCCCTTGCCCACCAACCGCAGCTGATCCACCCATTTAATGATCCCGGAGAGCCCGGTCAAAATCAGCAAGCACAGTGCAGAGGAGCTCAGTAAGGCCCGAGCAATATACCAGTCAAGAATTTTCATTATGCAGCTTCTCCCCGACGACGCAGCAATGCGGCAATCCGGCTTCCCAACGGCCTCTCCTTGCTTAACAACAATATCCCCAGCAACAGCGCTGAGCCGTGGATCCACCACATCCCCAATGACAGGGGGATCACGTTGTCCTGCAAGGCCTTGCGCCCGGCCACCAACAGGCCGAAATATCCCAGGTACAATAAAATGGCCGGAAATAACTTGCCGAATTTACCCTGGCGTACATTGACCCTGGCCAGTGGTACCGCAATCAGCGTCATCAGCGGGATGGCAATGGGAATGGCCAAGCGCCACTGCATTTCCGCCACCGAGGTGCTGTCGCTGCGCTGCAATAACTCTTCTGTGGACAATGCAGACATCCGCCGGCGACCTTCATCCACTTCCTGCTCTTTAATCTGGGTTTTATAACTGCCAAATTCGAGCACCTGCATGTCTTTACGGTTAGCAGCCCCCTGATAACGCACGCCATTATCCAGCGTCAGGTTTTCGGCGCCGCTGCTATCTTCTGTCACCCGGCCGCTTTTGGCCACCACCAGATTGGCCTGGCCAGACTCTTTGCCGGTTTCTGGCATTTGGGCTACGAATACGTTCTCCAGCTCATTATTCTTGCTTATTTTTTCAACAAAAATCACTGCTCGGCCATTGGGACTGGTCTGAAACCGCCCTTGTACCAACGCGGCCAAGCCGGCCTCTGACTTGGCTTTTTCCAGTACCAAGCGCTGCTGCTCTTCAGCCCATGGGCCCACATACATGGATAACCAAAAAGTAAACAAACCGTTCGCCAGCGCCAGCAGCAGAGTTACCCGTGTGACATACCATTCACTGAGCCCCACACTGTGGAGTACCACCATCTCGTTTTCGGCGTACATGCGCCCATGAGCCAGCAAAACGCCCAGGAATAAACTCAAAGGCAATATCAGCACCACCAGCCCCGGCAAATTGAGGCCGATGAGGGTCATCACCAAAGAGGAGGGAAACTCGCCGTCGGAGGCATCTGCCAGAATACGGACAAACTGCTGACTCACGAAAATCGCCAGCAGCACGGCAAGTACGGCGACCTGGGTTTTGAGCACTTCACGGATTAGGTATCTGAATACAATCACAGGCGGGTCCTGTATCTAAACTTATCTTTTTGCTGATATCAGAGTATCTTTTATGTAAACTGTTAACTTTTGGCAGTTTTCTGTCTTAACAGGCGGTGCCGATACTCACTGACTGGGTCTCAGCTAATGAAATTTCCGGGCTAAGTCCAGGCGGTAGAAGGTCTCTGTGGCCAAAGTGCCCCCATCGCTGTCGGTAAATGCTCCAGCTTCTTCTGCGGCCGGCGCGGCTGAAACTTGCCCCGAAGCAAAGAAATACAAGCTGACATTATCCAATAAATCAAAAAGTTTGTCTTTAAAAGAATCTAGGAGAGCTCATGGAGTTTAGCGTAAAGAGCGGCAGTCCGGAGAAACAGCGTTCCGCCTGTATCGTGGTTGGCGTTTACGAACCGCGCCGCCTGTCCGGTATTGCAGAGCAGTTGGATAAAATCAGCGGCGGCTATATCAGCAATCTTTTACGTCGTGGGGATTTGGAAGGGAAAACCGGACAAGTACTGCTGTTGCATCATGTTGATAATGTCTTGAGTGAACGGGTGTTATTGGTGGGCTGCGGCAAAGAGCGGGAACTGGATGAACGCCAGTACAAACAGATCATCGCCAAAACCATCAACACGCTCAATGAAACCGGTTCCATGGAAGCGGTATGTTTTCTCACAGAGCTGCATGTCAAGGGACGTGACACTTACTGGAAAGTGCGCCAAGCCGTGGAAACCACCAATGCGGCCCTGTACAACTTTGATGCCTTGAAAAGCCGTAAAGGGGAAGCCCGCCGTCCGCTGCGCAAACTGGTATTCAACGTGCCAACCCGCCGGGAACTGGCCGTAGGGGAACGGGCGATTGCCCATGGTTTGGGGATTTCTGCCGGTACAGAATTATGCCGTAACGTGGCCAACATGCCACCTAACATCTGCAATGCGGCGTATCTGGCCTCGCAGGCCAAACAGCTGGCAGAAGTGCATGAAAAGCTGAAAGTGTCCACCATTGGTGAAGAGCAGATGGCCCAGCTCAACATGAATGCCTATCTGGCGGTAGGACGAGGCAGCGCCAATGAATCCATCATGACCATCATGGAATATCAGGGCGCCGTGGACAGCACCGCCAAGCCTGTCGTGCTGGTGGGCAAGGGGCTCACATTCGACGCCGGCGGGATCTCCCTGAAACCCGGTGCCGGCATGGACGAAATGAAATACGACATGGGTGGCGCGGCCGGGGTATTGGGCACCATGAAGGCCATTTGCGAAATGCAGCTGCCCATTAATGTAATCGGGGTGCTGGCAGGTTGCGAAAACATGCCAGCCGGTAACGCCTATCGCCCCGGGGATATCCTGACCACCATGAGCGGACAAACCGTGGAAGTGCTTAACACGGATGCCGAAGGCCGCCTGGTACTGTGTGATGCCCTCACCTATGTGGAGCGTTTTGATCCGGAATTGGTGATTGACACTGCCACCCTGACTGGCGCCTGTGTGATTGCCTTGGGCAAACATGCATCCGGACTGTTTTCCAGCCATAATCCGCTGGCCCATGAGCTGCTCAATGCCGGCGAGCAGGCTGGTGATCGCGCTTGGCGCTTGCCGCTGTGGGATGAATATCAGGAACAACTGGACAGCCCCTTTGCCGATATGGCCAATATTGGCGGCCGTCCGGCAGGCTCCATCACCGCGGCCTGCTTCCTGTCCCGCTTCACCAAAAAATACAACTGGGCCCATCTGGATGTGGCCGGCACCGCCTGGAACAGTGGTGCCAACAAAGGCGCCACCGGCCGCCCGGTGCCCATGCTGACCCAGTTTATTCTGAACCGCTCTGGGGTGGAACAAGGCGAATAAGCATCGCTTTTGCTGTGGCCATGGGTAAACGCTACAGCAAGATAATGCTCACAAAGCGAGGCCGAAAGGCTTCGCTTTTTTATGTCGATTTTTATGTCGATCGTGATGTTACCATTTTATGTAAAAGCCGCCGTCTGCCACCACGGTACCTCCCCGTTGCAAACGCGCCATTTGCCTACAAACAACCCCTTGTCTTCAGGATAACCCATCCCCCCACATACAACGCCCATTGCTTCAGCACCTACTGATTAATGTAAAGTTAATTTAATTCATACGGTTAAATGGCCTATTTCATTGGGCAATGGCGTTATCTTCATACTTTGTTACCAAATCTTCACTGGACGCCACACCAGGAAACAAGTAACGTTCAGCCGTTATAAACGATTGACCTGAATCACATAATGTTGCATCAAATTCTTCCGCAAAACAGAAAGTGGCTCTGGTTGCTACTGGGTGTTTGGCTGACTGTCCTGCAGTCGGTAGCGGCGGTGCATACAACCGAACACGGCTTGGCTCATGAGCATTCCAATTGTCTGCTGTGTAATTTTGACAATCAGCCCAGCAGTGGCCCCGCGGCCGTTTTGCCAGTAACGCTTAAAGCCACCCTGGTAAGCCCGCTCCCAGAGGCAACCTACCACCAACCAAGCCTGCCCAGGCTGCAAACCCTTCTGGCACGGGCGCCCCCCACCGTTTTTGATATTCCATAAAAAAACCAACGTATTTTTATTGCTTATCAAAAAGGAAAGGCAAAATGAAACTTGCTGTTTTATGTGTGGCGCTGGCTTCTGCTGGCGTAAGCTCCGGGGCATTTGCTGCCCAATTACAAGGGAAAATCACTGACACTCAAGGCAACCCTGTTGCCGGTGCCCGGGTGAGCGTTGATGGCGGACACCAGGTCAATGCGGACAATCAAGGACATTACCAACTCACCGTGGCCGACAATAGCCATGTGCACCTGCATGTGAGTAGCAACCAATTCAAGCACAGTGAAGTGGATTTGCAGGTGGGCAGCGGCACCCTCACCCAAGATTTCACCCTCAGTGCCAGCCAGATAGAAAACATTGTGGTCACCGCCTCGCCACTGGGGCGCTCGGCACTTGAGAGCAGCACCCCCGTTACCGTGCTGAGCGATGATCAGCTCAAACTCAATACTGAACCCACACTGGGCGACACACTGGACAAACTGCCCGGGGTACAGGCCTCCCATTTCGGGGCCGGTGCCAGCCGTCCCATCATTCGCGGCATGGATGGCCCCCGGGTTAAAGTGCTGGAAAACGGCTTGTCAGTGGGGGATGCCTCCACCGTATCGGCGGATCATGCCGTTACCGCTGAAGCCGCTGCAGCCCAGCAGATTGAAATCCTGCGTGGCCCAGGCACCTTGCTTTATGGCAATGGTGCCATTGGCGGTGTGGTGAATGTGGTGGACAAACGTTCGCAAGAACAGGCCGTTGAGCGTTTTAACGGTAATGTGGGTGCCCGTTACGACAGTGGCAATGATGGCAAAACCCTCAATGCCGACCTCAATGGCGGCAACGGCCAGTTTAACTGGCATGTTGACGGCACCCGTCGCCGCACCAATGATTATGACATTCCCGGCAATGCCATTGCAGCGGATGCCAGCAGCCACGGCACCGTGGCCAACAGCCAGCTGGAACTGGATGAATATGCCGCCAGTGTGGGATACACCGCCGACAAAGGCTTTATCAGTGTTTCCGGCGCTCGCACCGAATCCAACTATGGCATCCCCGGCCGCGGAGAACCAGACGCGCCCGACATCACCATTGATTTGAAAAAAACCGCCTGGCAACTCCATGGCGGCCTGCTGGATCCTTTCGCCGGTTTCTCCCGCATCCGCCTGGATGCCGGTTATACCGACTACCAACATGGCGAGCAGGAAAACGGTGACGCTGACACCTTCTTTTACAACAAGCAAAAAGAAGCCCGCCTGACCCTGAACAACAACCCTTGGGGCGAGTGGCAGGGCGCCCTGGGGCTGCATGCCAGTTACCGGGACTTTTCCGTTGATGGGGAAGAGCAGCTCACCCCCAACAGCACCACCAAGACCCTGGCAGCCTTCATTGTGCAGGAGCGCAAGATAAACGATTTTCGCATCGAGCTGGGGGCTCGGGTGGAAGATTACCGCCTGTCGCCAGATGCCATGGCGCTGGAAACCCGCGCCGGTGAAACCGAATATCAGCCGCAAGAAGTAAGCGACGTCAATACCACGCTGTCAGCCGGACTGGTGTGGGATTTCCATCCTGCCTACAACCTGAGTGTGGCATTAACCCGTGCAGAGCGTTCCGCTACTGCAGAAGAGCTTTATAGCTACGGCCCACACGATGCCACCCAAAGCTTTGAGCTGGGCTCTGAGTTCCGTATTGAAAATGGCCAGATAGTGGTCAATGCCGGTGATGCGGATAAAGAGATTGCCAATAACATCGACGTCACCCTGCGCAAACTGGAAGGCAGCTGGACCGGGGCGCTGAGCATGGCTTACAACCGGGTGAACAACTTCTTCTACGAAGCCAATACCGGTATGGTGGCTGCCGATTTGATCAACGGCGATGAAGAAGGGGATCTGCCAGTGTATCAGTATGCCCAGGCAGATGCCGAGCTGTACTCCGTAGAGGCGCAGGCCAATATTCCCCTTACTGAGCTGTTATCACTGGATCTGTTCAGCGACTATACCCGCGGCAAGTTGGTGGATGGCGGCAATTTGCCGCGCATTTCCCCGCTGCGCTTTGGCTCCACCTTGAATTTCGATAGGGATCAATGGCATGCAGATGTGGGCATGATTGCCTATTCCCGCCAGAAGGATGTGGCTGCCAATGAAACCGAAAGCACAGGTTACGCCCTGGTAAATGCCGCCATCACCTACCGCCTGTTTACCGATAACGGCGACATGCTGGTGTACCTCAAAGGCAACAATCTCACCAATCAACAGGCGCGGCCTCACACCTCGCTGCTGAAAGATTATGCGCCGTTAATGGGACGCAACATCATGCTGGGCGTTAATTATACTTTCTGATGAAAAACCATATGATTGATATTTAATCATTACCAAATGGAGCCAAATGGCTCCATTTTTTTACCCCAAAAACCTTTTCGTTAAATATTTCATGTTTATCAAGCTAAAAACTTGTTGCATTCTATGACAAGATTTGGCCCACTGTTAGACACAGTTTTGCAACATTCAACACGCGTTTGCAGCGCATGCCGCCCATGACATGCCAGGGATTGCTGGCGAGCACCCTATTCCACAGTTCTGCGTTGTTGTTCACCCAAGGAGTATATTCAATGGAAGATAGCGACATCATTCGTCACCAACGTCGTCACTTTTTGAAACTGTCCGGTGTGCTGATGGGCGGTGGCGCCCTTGGCGGTCTGAGTCCGTCAGTGCAGGCCCAACCGGCGCTTGCCGATTTCACGCCACCCAGCGCCGCCCACCCCATCCGCATCAACTTCAATGAAAACCCGCTGGGCATGTCGCCCAAAGCCCAGGCAGTTGCCAGGGAAACCGTCAGCATGGCCAACCGCTATCCCATGGATGAAATGCAGATGCTGCGCAAGCAACTTGCCATGCAGCATAAGGTGCCGGAAAAATCCGTTATCCTCACCCTGGGTGCCACCGAAGCCATCAGGATTGTGATTGAGGCGCTTGCCGGGCCACAAGTACAACTGGTCACGCCGGAACTCACCTTCAGCGCCGCCGAGGATTACGCCCGCTTCAACGGCGTAACCATCACCCGCATTCCCATGGCGGCCAATTGGGGCATTGACCTTGCCGCCATGAAAAAGGCCGTGGATGACTACCAAGGGCTATCCCTGGTCTATCTGGTGAATCCCAACAACCCCACCGGCAGCATCTGCCATGCAGATGAAGTGGAAGCCTGGATTAACAGCAAACCTGCCAACACCCTGTTCATGCTGGATGAGGCCTATGCCGAATTTGCCGATGACCCCAAGTTTCGCTCTGTCACGCCCTTGCTCAGTGCCGGTGCCGACAATATCGTGCTACTGAAAACCTTCTCCAAACTGTTTGCCATGGCCGGCATGCGGGTGGGTTATGCGGTGACCACCGAGGCACTGGTGGCCAAAATGCAAACCAGAATCGGGGATAACATGCTCAGTTACTGCGGATTGAAAGCCGCCATGGCCTCGTTGACGGACACAGCGTTTATCGACTACAGCCGCACCAGTAACCAGACATCGCGCCAGATCTTGCTGCAGGCACTCAATACCCTGAAAATTCCGTACCTGCCGTCGAACACCAACTTCATTTTCCATCAGCTTAACGTGCCGCTGGCAGAATATCAGGCTCACATGCAGCAGGCAGGCATTATTGTGGGGCGCGCCTTCCCACCCGCTGACAACTGGTGCCGGGTATCATTAGGCACACCACAAGAGATGACCCATGTGGCATCCGTCATGCTGGATTTTGCCAAAAAAGGCTGGATTTAACCCCGATTTGCCAACACAAGCATACAAAAATGCCAGCATGAGAATGCTGGCATTTTTTCATCATCCGCAAGGAATGAACGTTAGTTTTTCAAATCCTGGAAGAATTTTTTCACGCCGTCAAACCAGCCATCGGCTTTGGGACTGTGTTTGCCACTGCCACTGAGCGTACCTTCAAACTCACGCAGCAGCTCTTTTTGCCGCTCCGACAGGTTGACGGGAGTTTCCATCACCACTTTGCACAAGAGATCGCCAACCGCATGGCTGCGAACGGATTTCACCCCTTTGCCACGCAAGCGGAACATGCGGCCGGTCTGGGTTTCTGCCGGTATTTTCAGGCTGACACGGCCTTCCAGTGTGGGCACATCCACCTCGCCGCCCAACGCGGCCTTGGCAAAGGAGATGGGCACTTCACAGTAAAGGTTATTACCGTCACGCACAAAAATCGGATGCTCCCGCACGGTTACCTGTACATACAGATCCCCGGCCGGTGCGCCGAATTCGCCGGCTTCGCCCTCACCCGCCAAGCGGATGCGGTCGCCAGTGTCCACCCCGGCCGGAATTTTGACCGACAGGGTTTTGCTTTTCTCCACGCGGCCATCGCCATGACATTTGCTGCAAGGATCCTTGATGATCTTGCCACGTCCATGACACGTCGGACAGGTTTGCTGCACGGCAAAAAAGCCTTGGCGCATTTGTACCTGACCACTGCCGTGACAAGTGCCACAGGTGGTGGCCGATGTGCCTTTCTTGGCCCCGGAGCCGTTACACTGATCACAGGTCGTCAGTGTGGGGATGCGCAACTCGCGATTGACGCCACGTACCGCTTCTTCCAAGGACAATTCGAGGTTATAGCGCAAGTCGGCACCACGAGCGGGTTGCCGGTGTCCGCCGCCACGACGGCCACCACCGAAGATGTCACCAAACACATCACCAAAGATGTCATTGAAATCGGCACCACCGCCACCAAAACCACCAGCGCCGCCACGGCTCGGGTCAACCCCGGCATGACCAAACTGATCATAAGCGGCACGTTTGTTGTCGTCGGTCAGGATTTCGTAGGCTTCTTTGACTTCTTTGAATTTGGCTTCGGCTTCTTTATCGCCGGGGTTACGGTCGGGGTGATATTTCATCGCCAGGCGTTTGTAAGCCTTTTTGATATCCCGTTCGCTGGCATCACGAGCGATACCCAATACTTCGTAATAATCTCGCTTTGACATAATCTCTCACGCGTTCTTGGCTGGAGCAGAACGAACGGGCGTTAGGGTTGCCCCGTAACGCCCGCCTGGAATTAATCAGACATCATGTCCGATTATTTCTTGTCGTCTTTAACCTCTTCAAACTCGGCATCCACGACATCGTCGGCTGCGGCATTATGGCTGCTTTGCTGGGCAGATTCCGCACCGCCCTGAGCCTGCTGTGCCTGGGCCTGAGCCTGGGCAATTTCAACCAGTTTGGCAGAGGCTTCAATCAGCGCCTGGGTGGCGGTTTCAATGGCTTCCTTGTCGTTGCCCTTAACGGCGGTTTCCACCTTGCTGATGGCATCATCAATCTTGGCTTTGTCATCGCTGCTCAAGGCTTCACCGGCGTCTGCCACCTGTTTTTTGGTGGCGTGTACCAGACCGTCAGCCTGGTTACGGGCGCTTACCAGCTCTTCAAACTTCTTGTCATCTTCGGCATGGGCTTCGGCATCACGTACCATTTTTTCCACTTCATCGTCAGACAGACCTGAAGAAGCCTTAATGGTGATGGCCTGTTTCTTGCCGGTTTTCTTGTCGGTGGCAGACACGTTCAGAATGCCGTCGGCGTCAATGTCGAAGGTCACTTCAATCTGTGGCATGCCACGTGGTGCAGGTTCAATGCCTTCCAGGTTGAACTGACCCAGTGACTTGTTGGCACTGGCCTGTTTACGTTCACCCTGCAGCACGTGAATGGTCACGGCGCTCTGGTTGTCGTCTGCGGTTGAGAACACCTGCTGCGCCTTGGTAGGAATAGTGGTGTTTTTCTCAATCAGCTTGGTCATCACGCTGCCCATGGTTTCAATCCCCAAAGACAGTGGTGTCACGTCCAGCAGCAGTACGTCTTTCACGTCACCGGCCAATACCCCGCCCTGAATGGCAGCGCCTACGGCTACGGCTTCATCCGGGTTCACGTCTTTACGAGGTTCTTTGCCGAAGAAGTCAGCCACGGCCTGCTGCACTTTAGGCATACGGGTCTGACCGCCCACCAGAATCACTTCGTTGATGTCAGACACGGACAGACCGGCATCAGACAAGGCAACTTTTACAGGTTCCAGTGAACGCTGTACCAGGTCATCCACCAGGGCTTCCAGTTTGGCACGGGTGATTTTAACCACCAAGTGCTTAGGACCTGTGGCATCTGCAGTGATGTACGGCAGGTTCACTTCGGTCTGGTTGGTGCTGGACAGTTCAATCTTGGCTTTTTCAGCGGCTTCTTTCAGACGCTGCATGGCCAGAGGGTCGTTACGCAGGTCAAGACCCTGCTCTTTTTTGAACTCGTCGGCCAGATAGTTAATCAAGCGGTTATCGAAATCTTCACCACCCAAGTGGGTATCACCGTTGGTTGCCAGCACTTCAAAGGTCTGGTCGCCATCGTTGTTGTCGATTTCAATCACGGAGATATCGAAAGTACCACCACCCAAGTCAAACACGGCAATTACGTTGTCGCCCTGTTTTTTGTCGATACCGTAAGCCAGTGCGGCAGCGGTAGGTTCGTTGATGATACGTTTCACTTCCAGCCCGGCAATGCGGCCGGCATCCTTGGTGGCCTGACGCTGGGAGTCGTTGAAGTATGCAGGTACGGTGATAACGGCTTCAGTAACGGCTTCACCCAGATAGTCTTCTGCGGTTTTCTTCATTTTTTTCAGCACTTCGGCAGATACCTGCGGAGGTGCCATTTTCTTGCCACGGCTTTCCACCCAGGCATCGCCGTTGTCGGCATTGATGATTTTGAACGGCATGATGCTTACGTCACGCTGTACTTCATCATCAGTGAAACGACGGCCAATCAAACGCTTGATGGCGAAGAAGGTATTGGTAGGGTTGGTCACGGCCTGACGTTTTGCGGGCTGACCTACCAGGGTCTCATCTTCTGTATAAGCGATAATAGACGGGGTGGTACGATCACCCTCGGCATTTTCCAACACCCGAGGCTTGCCACCTTCAAGTACGGCGACACAAGAGTTGGTTGTGCCCAAGTCGATACCAATAATTTTACCCATGAGGTCCTCCGAAAAATCTTTTCTTTCGAACTAAACTAATCATCTGCTATGGATCTGGGGGCAAAGTTATTGATTTAAAGGCCCTTGCCAAATTACCCAAATCGCGCCTTAACCCCTATATAGGGGCGCAATTTCGCTTTACAAGGGTTCAAATGAAAAAATTGACCTTAAACTCAACCTTTTTTACAAACTGCGACTAAAATACGCTCGGCTTGCCACGGCAATATCACCTGTTGCCGGTTGTTATCCCAATAATCTTGAGTTTGAGTTGAGTAGCGATAATTGAAAACATCCTCTCAGGCGTATGCCTATGGTCTTGGGGCGGTTTTGCTGTGGTCCACGGTTGCCACTGCCTTTAAAATCGCCCTGACATTTTTTACACCGCTGCAGCTGGTGTTTGTGGCCACTCTGGTGTCGTCATTGTGTTTGTTGGGGTTATTGGGATACCAGCGCAAATTGCCCCTTTTGTGGCAGCAGTTTCGTGCCCGGCCGCTACTGTATCTGCAAACCGGCCTGATAAGCCCGTTCCTTTATTATCAGGTATTGTTCAAGGCCTACGACATCTTGCCGGCCCAGCAGGCGCTGTCTCTCAATTACACCTGGGGGATTTTGCTGCCGTTGTTGTCGGTGCCCATGCTGGGACAGAAATTACGGGCATCGGACATCATCGCCGCATTAATCGCCTATTTCGGGGTGCTGGTAATTGCCACCGAGGGCCATATTGCCACCCTGGAATTTGAGCACCCGCTGGGGATTGCCCTGTGCTTTACCGGCACCCTGTTATGGTGCCTTTACTGGATTGTGAACACCAAGGATAAAGGTGATCCGGTGGTCAGCCTGTTGCTGAGTTTTCTGGTAGCCTTGCCCTGCATCACCCTGATGCTGATATCCACCCAGTCGTTGCCCCAGCTGAGTTTTACCGCGCTGTTGGCAGGCGCTTATGTGGGGCTGTTTGAAATGGGCATCACTTTTGTGTTGTGGTTGCTGGCGCTGAAAAAAGCCACCCGCACCGCCAGTATCAGCAATCTGGTGTTTCTGTCACCGGTGTTGTCCATGTGTTTTATCGCCCTGATCCTGGGGGAAACCATCATGCCCTCCACGCTGCTGGGACTGGGGCTGATTATTTTGGCGCTGTTACTGCAGCAATTGTTGCCACATATCGGCAAGCATCGGCGGCCACGCATTCGTCGCAGCCTGTAATGTGGCAACCACGAAAAATCATTGTAAAGAATTATGTTTAGGAGGCCCGCGTGACACCCGCAATCGATCTTGCCCATAAAGCCAAGATTAGCTTTACCGTTCATGAATACCATCACGACAAGAATGTTGCATCATACGGCGAAGAAGCCGCAAATGCCCTGGGGCTCAATCCGGATCAGGTGTTTAAAACCTTGCTGGTGAGCACGGATGAAAAAAGTGCCCCCCTTGCCGTGGCACTGGTGCCGGTAAACCATCACCTGAGCCTGAAAGCGGTGGCAAAAGCCATCAAACAGAAAAAACTGGTCATGGCCAATCCCCAACTGGCACAAAAGTCATCCGGCTATTTGGTGGGGGGCATCAGCCCGCTGGCACAGAAAAAAGCCCTGCCGACCATTATTGACAGCAGCGCCAAGAATTTTGAGCAAATGTATGTCAGTGCCGGACGGCGAGGGCTGGAGATTTGTCTGGCGCCAGATGTACTGGCAGGTTTGTGTCGCGGCAGTTTTGCCGAGATAAAAAGCGAATAGTTCTCTGCAGCGTTGCGATAAAGACCCGATAAACGGGTCCTTGTCGCAACATGTCACCTGAAAACCGTGGTGATATAACCCACATCAGCTGCGTGAGGTGTAATCTCCCACCGCCAACCATTTATAGGTGGTTAACGCTTCCAGTCCCATGGGGCCACGGGCGTGCAGCTTTTGGGTACTCACGGCCACTTCTGCCCCCAGGCCAAACTGACCGCCATCGGTAAAGCGGGTGCTGGCATTAAGGTAAACCGCAGCGGAGTTGACCTCATCCATGAAATGGTTGGCGGTGGTGATATCGTCGGTGAGAATCGCCTCCGAGTGACCACTGGAATACCGCCGAATATGGGCAATGGCTTCATCCACATCGGCCACCACTTTGATGCCAAGGGTCAAGGACAACCATTCGGTGGCATAACTCTCGTCACTGGCGGCAATGATGTCATAAGCGGGTAACAGCTGCCGGGTTTGCTCACACCCCACCATTTTCACCCCTTGGGCGGTCAATACCGCCGCCAATTGAGGCAGATACCGCTTGGCAACACTTTGATGAACCAACAAGGTGTCCAGCGCATTGCACACCGTAGGGCGCTGCACTTTGGCGTTGACAATCACCGAGGTGGAGCGGGATAAATCCGCTGCAGCATCCAGATACAGATGGCAAATGCCAATGCCGCCCAAAATCACCGGTATAGTGGCCTGTTCGGCACATAAACGCTGCAATTTGCTACCGCCCCGGGGCACAATCATGTCCACGTACTGATCCAGCCGGAGCAAACCGGTCACTAACGCCCGGTCAGGATTGTCCACCAGCTGCACCGCATTTTCCGGCAGCCCGAATGCCAACAGTCCGGCACGGATGGCGGCGGCTAACGCCAGATTGGAGTTAAGGGTTTCCTTGCCACCGCGCAGGATCACCGCATTGCCGGTTTTCAGTGCCAGCACGGCAATATCCACCGTCACATTGGGGCGGGCCTCATAAATCACCCCTATCACCCCTAACGGTACGGTGCGACGGCATAAACGTATGCCGTTATCCAGCAGTTGCGAGTCAAACTCCCGGCCGATGGGGTCCGGCAATGCGGCCACCTTGGCAATATCGGCAATGACCCCGTTGAGGCGCGGCTCATCCAGCAACAGCCGGTCAATCATCGCCTCGTCCAAACCGGCATTTTTGGCCGCCGCCACATCCTGTGCATTGGCTGCCAGAATCGTATCGGTGGCGTTCTGCAGCGATTGGGCAATCACTGACAATAATTGCCGCTTTTCGGGGCTGGACAAATTTGCCAGCGCAAAACTTGCCGCTTTGGCCTGTTGACCAAGCTGTTGCAGATAGGACTCGCTCATAAAACCACCATGTCGTTGCGGTGCACAATTGCGTTACCGTGATCATAGCCCAGTAACGGTTCGATATCGTCTGAATGCTTACCGGCAATGATGCGCAATGCCAGCGCGCTGTAGCGGCAAATGCCGCGGGCAATCTTATGACCGTGCGCATCAAACATTTCAACGGTTGCCCCGCGCTCAAAATTGCCGTCCACCCGCGTGATGCCGGTGGATAACAAGCTGCGGCCTTTTTCGCAAACCGCCCTGACCGCGCCCTCATCCAGCACCAGTTTGCCCTTGGCCTTGGGGCCGGCCAGAATCCATTGCTTGCGGCTTTCCAGCGGGTTTTCAATGGGACTGAAATGGGTGCCCACCCGCTGATGGGTGGTCACTTTGACAATCACGTCCGAATGATGACCTGAGGCGATAATCACTTCAATGCCCGCCCGGCGGGCAATATCCGCCGCTTGCAGCTTGGTGGTCATGCCGCCGGTTCCCAATCCGGAGACCGAGGCGCCTGCCATCTCCCGCAGGCTGTCGTCAATATTGGCCACTTCACTGATGAGATGGGCATCCGGATGGGTGCGGGGATCGGCATCAAACAGGCCTTTCTGATCGGTTAGCAGCAGCAATAAATCCGCATCACACAACAAGGCCACCCGGGCAGAAAGATTATCGTTATCGCCCACTTTTATCTCATTGGTGGCCACCGCATCGTTTTCATTGATGATGGGGATGATGTTCTGTGCCAGCAGGGCGTTAAGGGCATCGCGGGCATTGAGGTAGCGCTCACGGTCATGCAAATCGGCACGGGTGAGCAGCAGTTGCCCCACATGCAAACCATAAATGCTGAACAATTGCGCCCAGGCCAGGATCAACTGGCTCTGCCCCACGGCAGCCAGCAACTGCTTGTTGGCAATGGTGTCAGGAAGTTGCGGATACAACAGATGCTCACGGCCGGCGGCAATGGCACCGGAGGTACACAGCACCACCTCGATACCGCTGCGCATCAGTGCAGCCATCTGTCGGGCCAACTCCACCATGTGCGCCTTATCAAGCTTGTTGCTGCCAGATGTCAGCACGCTGGTGCCCAGTTTAATAACAACCCGTTTGTAGCGGGAGGTAGAAAGGTTCATTGTTTACGCTAAAGGAATGGATCAGAGGCTAATTTTATACCCAATCTGAGCCCAGATTCCTAGCGGCTTGAGTGCTGAACGCCTCGAAAAGGCATAAAAAAGCCGCCCAGCGGACGGCTTTTGAAAAGGGGTTAACTTAACCCCACACGAATTTGGCAATAAACAGCAGGGCCAGGGCAACCACCCCAAGGTTCAGCTCCTTAAAGCGGCCACAGAGTAATTTCACTGCCGCATAGGTAATGAAACCACAGGCGATGCCATTGGCGATGGAGTAGGTGAACGGCATGATCAATGCTGCCACAACCACAGGCGCCGCTTCAGTGAGATCTTCCCACTCCACATGCAACAAGCTGGACGTCATCAAAATGGCCACATAAAACAATGTGCCAGCGGTAGCATAAGCGGGCACCATACCCGCCAGCGGCGAGATGAACAGCGCCGCCACAAACAGCAGGCCCACCACCACGGCGGTCAAGCCGGTACGGCCACCCGCACTCACCCCGGCGGTACTTTCAATATAACTGGTGGTGGTGGACGTCCCCAGTGCCGCACCGGCAATGGTTGCCAGGCTGTCGGCACTCAAGGCCCGGTTCAATCGGGGCAAACGGCCGTTTTTATCCAGGAATCCCCCCCGGTGCGCCACTGCCACCAAGGTGCCTGATGTGTCGAACAAATCCACAAACAAGAAGGCAAATACCACGGAAATCATGCTGATATCCAGCATGCCGCTTAAATCCATTTTCATGAAAGTGGGCGCGATGGAAGGTGGCATGGACACCACACCGGTATACTGTACATCGCCAAACAACAGCCCCAGAATGGTCACGGCCAGAATGCTCATAATCACTGCCGCTTTATAGCCCCGCTGCACAAAAGCCACAATCAACAAAAAGCCCAGCACCGCCATGATGGAATTGAAGGAGGTCAAATCTCCCAGCCCCACCAACGTGGCCGGATTGTCCACCACGATGCCGGCGCCACGCAGGCCAATCAACGCCAGAAACAAACCGATACCGGCGGCAATCCCCATCCGCAGTGAAACCGGAATGGAGTTCACCACCCATTCGCGAATGCGTACCAGTGACAGGATAAGGAAACAGCAGCCAGACAAAAATACCGCCCCCAGAGCGGTTTCCCAGCTGTAGCCCATTTCGCCTACAACGGTGTAGGTGAAAAAGGCGTTAAGCCCCATGCCGGGTGCCAGGGCGATGGGATAGTTGGCCAACAGCCCCATGACCAGACAACCCACGGCAGCTGCCAGACAGGTAGCCACGAATACGGCGCCCTGATCCATCCCCGCACTGGCCAACATGCTGGGGTTAACGAAAATGATGTATGCCATTGTCAGGAACGTGGTGATACCGGCAATCACTTCCTGTTTCAATGTAGTGTGGTGTTCTTTGAGTTTGAATAGTTTTTCCAACATGGAACCAGGTTCCTTGAATATGATTTATTGTAGGGGAAAGGTTTGTCACAGTTATTTAACAATACTGTTTTGACAGCGGCCGATTATAGGAACTTTGCCCCCTGGGCACCAGCCAAAATATGCAGTGAAAAAACTGTATTTATGCAATTGCCCAATTGATCACAAAA
Organism: Shewanella mytili; assembly: GCF_046765975.1. Classification (NCBI taxonomy): domain Bacteria; kingdom Pseudomonadati; phylum Pseudomonadota; class Gammaproteobacteria; order Alteromonadales; family Shewanellaceae; genus Shewanella; species Shewanella mytili. Next base: position 115,023 of record NZ_JBKOUD010000010.1, read on the forward strand.
TGACCATTACTGTTTTTCAGGCAAAAAAAACCTGCTCAAAAGAGCAGGTAAAAAAAAGATACGTTCATCGCCCATAGCCTTGGGGGGACTATTTGCATACTCAAACAAGAAGTTCAGCTTCTCATCATAAAATCCGTATCCACAAGTAACCACTATAGAGGTTAAAAATAGTGATGGGGACTGACTATGGAAGATGGAGCACTTCCGGTTCCCGGCCGCCTTGGTTAAATGAGGGGCTTAACATGACAGTTAACACTGCACCTTACGCTACCTGCCAGAGAATAGATTGGGGACGCTTCCTGAACGGATAACAGGCAACAGCCTTAACCACGGCAAATAACCAACCACGACATCATCGCTAACGAACAAAATAATACACTTCTGAAATTTAACTACAAGTTATCTCCGGGAATAAATTGTTTTTGTAAGTTTTTTGTTTGTTGAATTTCACAAGGGCAAAAATAACTGACTCGATTATTACATAAATATGACTGCATTTTTCAGGTAACGACCGTCCCTGCCATATGTAGCCCAAACTGACAAGGATGACAAACGTGACCCATGCCACGAATTTTCAACCCCTTACCACGGATGAGTTTGCCTTGGCGGAATAACGCCCAAACCGCGCCAGCGGCCACAGGTGAGAGATGAACACCTGCCAGCGGATTATGGTAGACTTGCTGGCAATCACTGCACCGGCCATCACCACGGTTTTGCCGGTGTGCAGCACACATTAAACGCAGGAGTTTCAAGTGTCCGATATCAGCCAATTAGCTCCCCAGCCCCTATGGCGCTGGTTTGAAAAAATCTGCAGTTTCCCCCGCCCATCCGGCCATGAGGCCGCACTCAGCCAGTACATTCAGCAATGGGCCAAAGAACATCAGTTAGAAGTGGTGGTGGAAGAAGTGGGTAACCTCATTATCCGCAAGGCTGCCACGCCCGGAATGGAGAATCGCAAACCGGTTGTCATTCAGGCACATATGGACATGGTGCCGCAGAAAAATGCCGACAAGGTACATGATTTCACCAAAGATCCCATCGAGCCCTGGATTGATGGCGACTGGGTAAAAGCCAAAGGCACCACACTGGGTGCTGACAATGGCATTGGCATGTGTTCTGCCCTGGCCATTTTGGAAAGCCGTGACATTGCCCATGGTCCGCTGGAAGTGTTATTGACCGTGGATGAAGAATCCGGCATGAGCGGCGCCTTTGGCCTGCAGCCAGGCGTATTGCAGGGGGAAATCCTCATCAATACAGACTCCGAGCAGGAAGGTGAAATCTACATGGGCTGTGCCGGTGGCGTGGATGCTGCCATTACACTGCCGGTCACCACCGAGGCCGCCACAAGTGACAGCAGCGCTTTTCGGTTGATGCTGTCCGGATTGAAAGGCGGCCACTCCGGCGCCAACATCCATCTTGGCCGAGGCAATGCCAACAAGCTGCTGGCCAGGTTCCTGTTTGAAAAGGCAAGCGACTTGCAGCTGCAACTGGTGGATTTCCAGGGGGGCACCCTGCGCAATGCCATTCCCCGTGAAGCCGATGCCGGACTGGTAGTGCCCAACGCCCAGGTAGACGCCCTGCAACAAGCCGTTGCCGAATATGAAGCCTTGCTGCGCAGCGAGTTTGCCATTGCCGATCCGGACATGCAGTTAACCCTGAGCCCCATGCCGGTGGCAAGTGAAGTGATGAGCGCCCAAACCCAGCAGCAGTTGCTGGCCCTGTTAAATGCCTGCCCCAACGGGGTGATGCGCATGAGCGATGAGGTGGAAGGGGTGACAGAAACGTCCCTTAACCTTGGGGTGGTTTCCATTGAAAATCAACAGGCCACCGCCTTGTGCCTGGTACGCTCCCTGATTGATTCCGGCCGTGACTACGTTTGCAGCCAACTGTCGTCCCTGGCCACCTTGGCAGGCGCCAAAATCACCTTCAACGGCGCTTATCCTGGCTGGAAACCCGATAATCACTCACCGGTAATGGCCATTGTACGCGACACCTACCAGTCGATTTACCATAAAGAACCGGTGATCATGGTGATCCACGCCGGGCTCGAGTGCGGGCTGTTCAAACAACCCTACCCGGACATGGACATGGTATCCATTGGCCCCACCATCCGCTTCCCTCACAGCCCGGATGAAAAAGTGAACATCACCACCGTTGGCCAGTACTGGCAGCTATTGTTGGCGGTATTGCAGCGCATCCCGGAAAAGGCCTGAATCCATCGGTTAAACCATCAGGATTAACCATTAGCACACCGGGACAATGCCCGGTGTGTTTGTTTCAGGACACGGCATACCGGGCACTTAAGTCACGCCGCACTACAGTGACAGGCACAGGTACTTGAGTTCCAGATACTCTTCAATACCGTACTTTGAACCCTCCCGTCCAAGCCCGGAGGCTTTTATGCCGCCAAAAGGCGCCACCTCGTTGGAAATGAGACCGGTGTTAATGCCCACCATGCCATACTCCAGCGCCTCTGCCACACGCCAGACCTTGGACAGGTTATTGGCATAAAAATAGGCTGCCAGACCAAATTCCGTGTCATTGGCCATGGCTATCACCTCGGCTTCATCCCGGAAACGAAACAGCGGTGCAATGGGGCCGAAGGTTTCTTCCCTGGCAACGCGCATGCTGCTGTTCACGTCGGTCAGGACGGCCGGCGTCATCAAGTTGCCCTGCACTATCTGGCCGCCGCATAACAGGGTCGCCCCTTTGGCCTGAGCATCCAGCAGATGGGATTGCACCTTGGCAACGGCTTTTTCATCTATCAGCGGGCCAATCTCCACGCCCTCATCCAGCCCGGAGCCCACTTTCATGGCCGAAACTTTGGCCGCCAGTTTTTCGGCAAAGGCGGAATAAATGCTCTCGTGCACATAAATGCGGTTGGCGCAAACACAGGTTTGGCCCGCATTGCGGTATTTGGCCATTAATGCGCCTTCCACCGCTGCATCAAGGTCAGCATCATCAAACACGATAAAAGGCGCATTGCCGCCCAGCTCCAGCGACAGTTTTTTCAAGGTGGGAGCGCATTGCGCCATCAGCAGTTTTCCCACCTTGGTGGAACCGGTAAACGACAATTTGCGCACCACTGGGCTGTCGCACAACACGTTGCCAATGGCGTTGGCATCCCCCGGCAACACATTGAACACACCGGCCGGCACGCCGGCTTCTTGTGCCAGCTGCGCCAGCGCCAGCGCCGTCAAGGGGGTTTGCGGGGCGGGTTTCAGGATCATGGTGCATCCCGCCGCCAATGCCGGCGCCACCTTGCGGGTGATCATGGCGGCAGGGAAATTCCACGGGGTGATGGCGGCCGTCACCCCCACGGGTTGCTTCAATACCAGCAGCCGTTTGTCGGCCATGTGTCCGGGAATGGTATCGCCATAGATGCGTTTGGCTTCCTCGGCAAACCATTGTACAAACGAGGCGGCGTAGGTCACTTCCCCCCGGGCTTCCGCCAAAGGCTTGCCCTGCTCGCTGGTCATCAACAGCGCCAAGTCGTCCCGGTGCTGGATAATCAATTCAAACCAGCGCTGCAACACCGCTGAACGCGCTTTGGCTGCCAAGGCGCGCCATGGGGGCAACGCGGCATCAGCTGCCTCAATGGCACGGCGGGTTTCAATGGCGCCCAACACCGGCACCTGCGCCAGCGTTTCGCCGTTGGCCGGGTTTATCACCGGCTGTTGCTGGCCATTATCGGCATCGGTCCAACAACCATTGATGAATGCCTGCTGTTTAAGCAGGGGTAAATAATGCAGTTTCACGGGTTCTCCTTGCCGCCTGACGGCAGCTGACCGGCGATGGCGCCACTGCCTAGTGGCTTGCTGGGGTCATCGTCTTGAAATGAAAAGATAAATTAGCTTACGTTAACATAAAGCGACCATTGAGCCGCAATACAGCTCACAAAAACACATGATGCAGATGTGACACAAACGGCAGTAACCGGGTCTGGGTGCCGTTATATTTTGTGCATGTTATGCCTATCTGCCGCACCAAAGGAGCCCATCATGTCCTATGCGCTGAAAATACTGTTTATTACCATTGCCCTGGTCATTATCTATAAGCTGGTATTTAGCGGGCGCAAAGGCACGCGCACCCTGTTTGAGATGAAATTCAAGGACGGCCGTTTGGTATCCCATTATGGCAAGATACCCGACAGATTTGCGAAAGATTGCCGCCAGTTGGCCAAATCCGCCAAACTCACCTGTGTGGTGCGCGCGCAGCAGCGAGACCGTAAGGTACAGCTGCATGTATCGGCCAATGTGGGCGATAGGCACATTCAACAGTTGCAGGCGCTATTTCCCCGCCAGTATTACACCCAAACCGCCCAGTAACCCATCAGCCTTTTTTGAGCACCGCCAACGCCGCCAAGGCCCGTTGGCGGGCAAAGCCGTGTTCCACCAGCGGCGGCGGATAACCGGCCGTTGACCTTTTGCCGGCAGCAGGGCGATGCAGATCCGCCAGCGACCATTCTTGCAGCTCCGGCAACCAGCGCCGGATGAAATGGCCTTGCCCATCAAATTTTTCACTCTGGCTCATGGGATTAAAAATGCGAAACCAGGGCTGGGCATCGCACCCCGTGCCGGCCGACCATTGCCAGCCGCCATTGTTGGCAGCCAAATCCCCGTCCAGTAACTGTTGCCGGAAATAACGCTCTCCCCAGCGCCAGTCAACCAGCAGATGCTTGCTGAGAAAACTGGCCACAATCATCCGCAGCCGATTGTGCATCCAGCCCGTATGATGCAACTGGCGCATTGCGGCATCCACAATGGGATAACCGGTGCGCCCGTGGCACCAGGCCGCAAACTCCTCCTTGTTGTTGCGCCAGATAATCCCGTCCGCCAGCGGATTGAAATTTTTCCCCATGCCAAGGCGGGGGAAAGCCACCAGCAGATGACGGTAGAACTCGCGCCATATTAACTCCGCCAACCAGCTGCGCCCGGGGCTGTGCACCCCATAAAGCACTTCGGGATAATGCAGTAACAGCGCAGCGAAACACTGCCGGGGACTAAGGATGCCCAGCGTCAGATAAGGGGATAAACCGCTGCATCCTGCCAACGCCGGAAAATCCCGCTGCTGCGGATAATCATAAAGCTGATGCCGGGTAAATGCCTCCAGACGCTGATGGGCGGCATCTTCTCCCACGGGCCAATAGCTACTGTCCGCTTTCTGGGTTAACGGCAAAAAATGCCGGTCAATCAGGGCGTGTATCCCCGCCAGTTGCGCGCTTGGCAGCGCGGCGGCCACCGCCGCTGGGGCCGGTAACGGCCTGACCACCATGGCGGCAGCCTGTTGGCACCAACGGCGCATGAAAGGCGTGAACACCCGGTACATGTCGCCGTTTTGCGTCAATACCTGTCCCGGGGGCAATAGGCAGTGCTCATGGGTAAGCGTTAGCGGTAATCCTTGCGCCAGCAGGGACTCATCCCGGCGCCGCTCGTCAATTTCCGCCTCCTGACCGGCATAAATGGCCACCCCCTGCTGCCGGATGAGCTGCTGTTGCCACAAGGCACCCATCTCCTTGAACAGCGGGCAATGCCACAGCTGCAATTCAATTCCCAGCGCCGCCAAATCCTTGGCCAGCGTATGCAGCTGCCGGCGGATGAAATCCAGCTGTCTCAGCCCCATGTCATGGCGTTGCCACTGGTTTGGGGTCACCGTATACACCGCAGTAACACGTCCGCCCAGTGCTCTTGCCCGCCCGCAAGCCTGAGTCAGCGCCTGGTTATCATACAAGCGCAAGTCCTTGCGAAACCACATGAAAACGGTGGGACAAGATGGGATGTCAGTCATCGTTTGCCTCCCTCATGCGTTCAATGGCAGCAGTCACATCACCGTCAGGGGGCAATTGCCCCACAGGGGATGCCACAAGCGCCCCGGTAAACAACGGGGCAAATTCCCCGCCCAATAACAAGGGGCACGGTAATGCCTGTGCCAGGCGGATTAATTGCTCGGCGGTTTTCTGGCAATGGCTGGGGGCCGGAAAGATGACCACGGCAGCAAAGGGCTGGCGCTCGCTGAGCAGCAGTAATGTTTCCGGGGCCACAATGTTACCCACCATATGGGGATAATGCCCCCTGAGCGCCAGCGCCAATGTAAGCAACCACTCACTTTGAAAAGGCTGTTGGCCAAGCCTTGCCAGCAGGATTTGCGGCGGCTTTTGGCTTAACAGCTTGCCTGCCCGCAGCGCCAACCATTGGGTTAACTGCTGTTGCAGCCAAGCATCAATCAAACTGCCATCCACCCTGCCAGCCAGGCACTGCGCCATTTTAGACAGCCAGGCTTGAAGATGGCGACCAAGCAACAACGGCGGATACAAACTGCACGCCTCATCCAGCTGTTGCTGCAAGGCACTGGCCTGCAACTGCAGCGTGGCATTAAGCAACGCCCCCTCCAGCCGTTGCCAATCACCGTCAGTATGATTATCCGCCCCGAGTTCTGGCGGCATGGCCACGCCGCTTTGCAATAGGGGTTTGACCTTGCTGATGGCAACGCCGCGCTCCAGCCACTGCAAAATCTCCCGAATTTGCTGCAGCTGCCGCTCGCTGTACAAGCGGTGCCCTTTAGGGGTTCTGGCGGGGATCACCAACCCGAAACGCCGCTGCCAGGCACGCAAGGTGATGGGATTAACCCCCGTACGCTTGGCAACTTCGCCAATGGCCAAATAAGGCCTGTCATGGTCAATATCAGTAGGCATAACGTAATTTCAACTCCTGAGGATGGGGATTCAGGTACACCTGCTGGGCAATGTAGGGGCTGGGAAACTCCCGCAAGTAATGATTAATCAGCGTCAGCGGCACCCACAACGGTTTAAGCCCTTGGCGAAAATCCATAATGGTCTGACCTAATTCGGCCTTCTGCGCCGGAGAAAGACACTTTTTGAAATAGCCCTGAATGTGCTGCAAGGCACTGGTGTGATTGCTGCGACTGGCCTGATGCTGCAATGCACTCATGAACATCACGAAATAACGAGAGGCAATGTCGTCAACCGCTGAGCCACCATCAGCCAGTAACGGCCCCAACTGGCGATACAGGCGCGGACAATGAGCCAGCAGCAGATATTTATAGCGGGCATGAAAATGGGTCAGCTTCTGCCGGGTAAGTCCAGACTGGCATAATTGCTGCCAATCGTGATGGGCATACACCCGGGTAAAGAAATTTTCCCGCAACCCTGCATCATGCAACCGCCCCTCTTCTTCTATGGGCAACTGGGGCCAACGGCGTTTTAATGCCGCTGCCAGCAGCCCTTGCCCCCGTTTGCTGCCATGATGACTGCCAGGCTTGTATACCATCACCCGTTCCATGCCGCAGGTGGGCGATTTGGCACACAGGATGTAGCCGCTGATATTGTGCAAAGCCTCAACCTTGTCATCACAATAACGCTGCAGCGGTGTGGTCACATCCCTCGTACCGTCAACGGTTTGAATGCGGATGCCGTCATCCGTCTGCACTTGACGGATGCCCGGGCGTGGTGCTCCGAGCCCAATGGCCATTTCCGGACAAATCCTGACAAACTCAACATGCGCGGCCAGCTCGCCAGTGCAATAGGCCGAGCGTTTGTGCCCGCCATCAAACCTCACTTTGTCACCCAGTAAACAGGCGCTAATGCCCAAACGGATGGGCTGGGACGTAAACTTATACATAGCAGTCACTCCTGTATAACTTTATATCTCAGTAAGACACATAGTTATACATAAATCAAATTTTGTATAAGTTTATTGACCATGCAGGTTGGAAAGAGGTAGCGAGTGTTGCGGGCAAAAAGTATCGGAAAAATATCACGTGCATAAAAAAGCCCCCGCAGGGGCTTGTCATGAAGCCTGTCAGCGGGTCGGCTGGCGACTACTGAAATAATCCAGCGCCAGTACCAACACAATGGCCGCCACCGCACAGCCAATGGCCAATAACAGCTGATGCTCATTGCCGCTTACCTGCTCATAGCCCCAAGGCGAGAGGTTCTGCTGGTGCAGCGGCACCTGTTCACCATGGGAGTTGGTGCGCCAGCTCAAGGTCTGTTTCCAGGGCCAGATTTTACCCAGAGTGCCCAACATCAGACCGGTAAGAAACACCAGCGTTCCGTCCCGAAAACGTTTCAGCAGCAGGGATAACAGATGGCTGAAACTGAGCAATCCCAGCACCGCACCCACGGCAAAACAGCCGAGAATGTCCAGTTGCAAATTTTTGGCCGCCCCCAGTACCGCAGGATAGAGGCCCAACAGCAACAGAATGAAACTGCCGGAAATTCCGGGCAGGATCATGGCGCAAATGGCAATGGCGCCCCCTAAAAAGATGTTCAGGTAACTGGCCTCCACCTGCCCCGGGTTAATGACGGTAATCAACCAGGCAAACAGCACTCCCATGACAAACAAGCCGATACGGGCCGCGGAAAATCCGCCCCGGACCTGACGCAGCATGTGGTACACCGACACGACAATCAGCCCGAAAAAAAATGACCACACAGGAATGGGATGATGGCTCAGCAGCCAGGAGATGAGTTTTGCCAGTGTAAAAATGCTGGTGAGCACGCCGGCAAACAGGCTTAGCAAAAACGCCCCGTTGATATGGGCGATGGCGCCTTTCAGCCCATGCTGACGGTATACGGACCACAAAGTGGGATTGATGCGGCGTATGCTTTCAAGCAACTTATCGTAAATACCGGTAATGAAGGCAATGGTGCCGCCAGATACCCCGGGGACCACATCAGCCGCCCCCATGGCCAGGCCCTTCAGATAGGTCAGCAAATAATTCACAAAATGTTCCTGATGATTTGAGTCTGTGGCGGATTATACGTAACTCAGCCATTAAAGCTAAGTGCTGCAAGCCAAATGATGTTTGCTATAGTACCCTCCAAAGCGGAGTGCACAAGCCACAATAACGCCATGCACCCCCATGGCACAAAGCCACTGTTACTCAGGGATAGGACTGACATTGTTACATGAACAAGCCCCCATGCAGGCACCGACAAACCACCCGATGTCAGCATCACCTAACAGCAATTTCCCCCTGCTGGCGCCCATTGCCCGCATGCCCAACATTGATGCAGTGCGGGGATTGGCGGTACTGGGCATTTTCTTTCTGAACATTTTCAGCATGGGGATCAGCAGTTATGACTATATCCCGTCCGCCGCTGCACCTGTTGGCGATACTATCGGGCAGGTACTGTATTATCTGCTGCTAAGAGACAGGTTCATCTCATTGTTTTCCATGCTGTTTGGCATTGGGCTTTACATCCAGTGGCATAATTTCATGGCCAAGGGCGAAAACGCCGAAGCCAAAGTCAGCGCCCGTTTATACTGGTTGATGGTCTTTGGCGTTTTGCACGGCGTCTTGCTGTGGCCGGGGGATATCCTGCTGAGCTATGGTCTTTGCGGCCTGCTGGTATGGCGCAACCGCAACCTTGCGGCGGCAGAGCTGCTCAATAAATCCCTGTTGTTCATCGGCATTGGGGTTTTGGTGATGCTGCTATTGGCACTGCTGCCCGCGGACTGGCCGCCACTGGTGCGAGGCAGTGCCGATTACTGGCAGGAATACCAATTATGGACCGGCCCATACCCGCAGCAATTTCAGCAACAATCATGGCTTTTCATAATGGGATTGCTCGCCTTTCCCATCACCTATTTATGGATCTTAAGCGGCTTGATGTTATTGGGCATTTATCTGCTGCAACAGGGCTGGTTCAGCCGCAGTCTTCCTCATAGACACCGCTATTTATGGGGGTCGTTATTACTGTCAGGCATCGCGTGTGGTTGCAGTTTCAGCCAGCGTTCGCTGCTGCAATCCATGGCACAGGTCATCGTGATGATTGCTGCCATTCCCATGGCCCTCTGGCTGGTGCAAGCGATTGTCGGTTATTGCCGCAACCAGCCACAACGATTGTCCCCGTTGCAGGCGGTGGGAAGGATCCCGTTGAGCCTGTATATCCTGCAATCGCTGGCCGGAGTGGCATTTTTTCGCCATCTTGCCCCGGAATTACTGCTAACACTTGATTTCATGGACTATCTATTGCTGGCCACGCTCTGGAGCATTGCCCAGTTGTTACTGGCCCATTATTACCTTAAATGCTGCCGCCAGGGGCCGCTGGAGCGGCTGTGGCGCCATTTGGCCTACACTCGGGGAAACCGCTAATGGGCCCGGCAACATGTCGCCCACGCCATAACCCCTGGAGCTGCCAAGCTGCCTTGTGGTTTTTATTGGGCCTGACGTTACTGGCTGCGGCGCAATGCCTGCCATGGTGGCTGGCAAGCTGGTATCTGCTGTTGAGCCTTGTCAGTTACGGGGCATACGCGCATGACAAACGTGCCGCCATTGCCAAAAAACAGAGAGTCGCAGAAACCCGATTACAGTTTTTGGGCCTCATCGGCGGCTGGCCTGGCGGCATACTGGCACGGCACCATTTGCGGCATAAAACCCTAAAGCACCCTTTTTGTTGGCGGTTTCGCACTGGCGTATGGCTCAATCTGCTACTGCTGCTGGGCATGTTACTGGCGTTGCATCCCGCCGTGATAACCCGGCTGCAATCGCTGTGAAGCGGGGAGACAAACTGCTAATATACCGCTTCATCTGCAACGGCAGACCGATATACGGGAAAACGGAATGAAAACAATGATTGGCGTGGCGCTGGCTTCTGCAATTGCAGTAGCCATGTATTTTTACCTGAACTCACTGACAAATCGCAACATTACCCAAATCACCAGCCAGGGAGAGGCCTTTCTCGCTGAAAACCAGCAGAAACCCGGCGTTATCACTACCGCTTCCGGACTTCAGTACCAATACCTGACCCGGGGCGAAGGCACACAACATCCCGCTGCCAGCGATACGGTAAAAGTGCATTATGAAGGGCGATTGCTCGATGGCAGCGTGTTTGACAGTTCCATCAAGCGCGGCGAGCCATTGGCTTTTCCGCTGAATCGGGTAATTAAAGGCTGGACAGAAGGCGTACAGTTGATGGTGGAAGGGGATAAAGTGCGCTTTTTCATTCCCAACAACCTGGCCTACGGCAACCGCTCCGCTGGCCAGATCCCGCCGGGTTCTGCGTTAATCTTTGACATTGAATTACTGAAGATTAACCCTTAACGCGGTTAATCCATTTCAGACAGCATGGCCAGCAATCCACGGCACACCAGGGTTTCCGAATCATCTACCCGGCTGATTTGGCACAGGCCGGACATTGCTGGCGATACCATTTCACGGATATTGGCCACACAGCCCTTGTAATAATCCGCATTGGCAATGGTGGTGCCTGCCAGCCACAAGTGCTGGGGGTTGAACAAGTTAATGGCCCAAGCAATGCCCATGCCCAAATAAGCCCCTGAGCGGTAAAGTTCCACGGGGTTACGCAGCCGGCGTTGGCGGATGGATTCGCCGCTGGCCATCTGCTCCAAGGTAAACTCACCGGATTCGGTCATCACCCAGCAGTTGCCCAAATCACCGGCCAGCCCATTGGCACCGGTAAATACCTGGCCATTCACCGCCAACGCCAGCCCCATGCCTTCAGAGCAATTCACCAACAGTTCACAGGCATACTTCGGGCTTGCCACCGCATGCATGGCGGCCTGCACATCGTTGCTCACTACCGCCAGTTTGCCGCGGCACTGCAATTTTTGCAGATTTTGCCCTGCCAATCCCGGCAGGTGTTTGCAGGACACCAGTGAATGATCCCGCACCATACCGGGGAAAGCCAGCGCCACCCGGTATTCCTGCAACTGATAGTCACGCTCAAGTTCAGCAATCTGTTGATTAAGTGCCTCCAGTGAGAATGCCTCACCTGTGGGAATTTTATACTGCTCCGTGTTGCCTTCATGGCTGAACAAAAACAGTGCGCTTTCTGAACCTACATCGATTGTTAAGTCTGCCATGCAATCCCCCAAACCTGACCACAGCATGATAATCGCCGCCATAGTAGCACAGGCACTGATAAAGCGGCACTGCCTATCAGTTAACACTTTGCTTTTGCTGCGTTTCCTGTTGAATAATTGCACTTGAGCGTCCGTTTTTCGCGGCAACAGCTCACAGATGGCAGACAGGATGTTGCGCAAAAAGGCCATGAAGCGCGCCACTAGACTAGACAGCCTGTTGCATCAGGCATCCCTTGCATAATAGATTAGCCAGTTGCGATAATCTTCACTTCAGCATTCACTTTTACCGGTACCCGACCGCACAGGCCAAGATACCGCCGCTAACGGAGTTTTTATGTCCAGCCCTATTGCCAGTCGCCTTGCTGCCGTGCGCAGCGAGATGGCCCAGTTGAATCTTGACGCCTTTATCCAGCCAAGAGCCGATGAATACCTCGGCGAGTATGTTCCCGCCCACAACGAACGCCTACTGTGGCTGAGCGGGTTCACCGGCTCGGCGGGCATGGCGATTGTCATGAAAAACAGCGCGGCAATATTTGTGGACGGACGCTACGTGGTACAGGTACGCCAACAGGTGGATGCGGCGTTATACAGTTACCAAAGCCTGACCGACATGCCCCAGTATCAATGGTTGGCCGAACATCTGCCAAGCGGCAGCCGGGTGGGCGTAGACCCAAGGTGCCATACCCTTGCCTGGTTTGATGAAGCAAAAATGGCGCTGGATAAAGCCGGCATTGAACTGGTGGCCTTGGCGCGCAATCCGGTGGATAGCTGCTGGCAGCCACGGCCTGCTGCCGGTAATGCGCCGGCGCAGCTTTTCAGTGATGCGCTGGCAGGCAAAACCAGCGGGCAAAAGCGCCGGGAAATCGGGGCGCTTATCCAAAAAGCCGGCGCGGATGTGGCACTGGTATCAGCCCTGGACTCCTTTTGCTGGCTGCTTAATATTCGCGGGCAGGATATTCCGCGGATCCCGGTCATATTGGGTACGGCACTGCTATATGCCGATGGCCGCATGACGCTGTTCACCCGTCTTGAAAAACTGCCAGAGGATATTGCCGCCCATGTGGGCGAAGGTGTCAGCTTCCGGGAAGAAGCCGCCCTTAACGAGGCGCTGTCGGCACTGAACGGCAAAAAATTACTGGCCGATCCCCATACCGCCAATGCGGCCAGTCAGCTGCAGGCCAAAGCGGCCGGCGCCAAACTGATTGCCGGCAGCGATCCCGTAGCCCTTGCCAAGGCCTGCAAAAATCCCACCGAGATGCAGGGCATGATTGACAGCCACATCCGTGACGGCGTGGCGGTCAGCCGTTTTCTGGCCTGGCTCGACAATGAAGTGGCCAATGGCCGCCTGCATGATGAAGCCGTGCTGGCAGATAAACTGGAAAGCTTTCGCAAGCAGCATCCCCAATACCGGGAACCCAGTTTTGACACCATTTCCGCTGCGGGTTCCAATGCGGCCATGTGCCATTACAACTATGCCAATGGCACCCCCAAGATGCTGGAAATGAACAGCATTTATCTTGTGGACTCAGGAGCCCAATATCAGGACGGCACCACGGATGTTACCCGTACCATCGCCATCGGCAAGGTTACCGATGAACAGAAAAAACTGGTCACCCTGGTGCTAAAAGGCCATATCGCGCTGGATCAGGCCCGATTTCCCAAAGGCACCAGCGGCCAACAGCTGGACATGCTGGCACGGCAATACCTGTGGCAACAGGGGTTTGATTATGACCACGGCACCGGGCACGGCGTCGGCCATTATCTAAGTGTGCACGAAGGGCCGCAACGGATTGCCAAAAACCATAATGCCGTTGCACTGGCACCGGGCATGGTGATTTCCAACGAGCCCGGATACTACCGCGAGGGCGCTTTCGGGATCCGCCTGGAAAACCTCATCACCGTGAAACCCTGCACTGAGTTGGCCGGGGCCGAACGGGAAACCTACTGTTTTGAAGCATTAACGCTCATCCCCATGGATAAACGCCTTTTTGACAAGGCACTGCTGAACGCTGATGAAATCGCCTGGCTGAACCGCTATCACCAACGGGTATACGACACCCTGTCTCCCAGGTTGTCGGGCAGCGAGCTGGCATGGCTGCAACAAGCCACCGCCGCCCTGTAACCCAAGCCAATGACACGACAGGCGGCCACGGCGCATTTTCCATGGCCGCCTGTTGTCATTACAGATCCAAGACTTGAATTCAGTTATACTTGGCGCCATATAAACAGCAGTAATGTTTTTAGAGAGCCATGCCAATGCTGAATACCGAATTTGACAAATATCTGGAATTTCCCACCTCATTTCCTTTCAAAGTGGTAGGCGATTACAACGAGCAGCTTGCTGAGCAGGTCGTCATGGTGGTGCAAAAACACGCGCCGGGCGACTACACCACCTCATCCAAAACCTCCAGCAAAGGCAGTTATTTGTCGGTTACCATCCGCGTACAGGTCACCAGCAAGGAACACATTGAAACCCTGTACACAGAACTTGCCGCGATTGAAGGTGTTCGTCGCGTATTATAATCCTTTAAAAATGTGATCCAGATTACATTTTTGCCGACTCTGGGTATAATGTGCCGGCACAGTTACAGGGAGAAACATTGCCCTTGTCAGATACAACCTTACATGTATTCCATCTTGGTTTGATGGATTATGAAACGGTATGGCATGCCATGCAGCACTATACCGATACCCGTGACGATAACAGCCCTGATGAGCTATGGCTGGTGGAACATCCGCCGGTGTTTACGCAAGGTCAGGCTGGCAAAGCCGAACATATTCTGGCTACTGGCGATATTCCGGTGGTTCAGGTGGATAGAGGGGGACAGGTCACCTATCACGGTCCGGGACAGATGGTGGCTTATCCGCTGCTGAATGTTCGCAAACTGAAAATTGGCGTGCGCCAACTGGTGACCGACATTGAACAGTCCGTGGTGGAGATCCTGTCCCGCTATCGCATTGACGCCTACCCTAAAGCCGATGCCCCCGGTGTGTACGTTGAGGGTAAAAAAATTGCCTCTTTGGGACTGCGCATTCGCCGCGGTTGCTCCTTCCACGGTGTGGCATTTAATGTGGATATGGACTTGGAGCCGTTTCATCGCATCAACCCCTGCGGTTATGCCGGACTGGAAATGACCCAAAGCAAGGCGTTAGGAGGCCCTGCCACCGTAGAGGAAGCCTCACGGCTTTTCAGCGAAATATTCAGCCAGCGACTTGGCTATCAGCAATTACAGCATCACCAAGGATTACCAGAGTCATGAACAGGCCTGAAAGATTACAACCCGGCGTAAAATTACGTGACGCCGAAAAAGTTGCTCGCATTCCAGTAAAAGTTGTGCCCTCTGAACGGGATACCATGTTGCGTAAGCCCGACTGGCTGAGAGTAAAACTGCCCTCCTCCAACCAGCGCATTCAGGATATCAAGCAAGCCTTGCGTAGCCATGGCCTGCATTCGGTGTGTGAAGAAGCCTCCTGCCCCAATCTGGCAGAATGCTTTAACCATGGCACTGCCACGTTCATGATCCTCGGTGCCATCTGTACCCGTCGCTGCCCTTTCTGCGATGTGGCCCACGGCCGGCCGCTGAAACCCGATCCGGAGGAGCCTTTGCAGCTGGCGCGTACCATTCGCGACATGAAGCTGAAATACGTGGTGATTACCTCCGTTGACCGTGACGACTTGCGTGATGGTGGCGCCCAGCATTTTGCCGACTGCATCCGCGAAATCCGCAAACTCAATCCCCATATCAAGATTGAAATTCTGGTACCGGATTTCCGTGGCCGCATTGAGCAGGCACTGGACATCATCTCCCAGGAGCCACCGGACGTATTCAACCACAACCTGGAAACCGCGCCGGCCCATTACCGCAAAGCCCGCCCGGGTGCCAACTACCAGTGGTCGCTTAACCTGCTGCAACAGTTCAAGCAGCGCCATCCGGACATTCCCACAAAATCTGGGCTGATGATGGGGCTGGGTGAAAGCAATGAAGAGATCATTCAGGTACTCAAGGACTTGCGTGCTCATGATGTGAACATGTTAACCCTTGGGCAGTATTTGCAGCCCTCCCGTTTCCATCTGCCAGTTGAACGTTATGTCACGCCGCAGGAGTTTGACGAGCTGCATGAGATTGCCGTGGAATTGGGCTTTACCCATGCCGCTTGTGGGCCGCTGGTACGCTCCAGTTACCATGCCGATTTACAGGCACAAGGCAAGGAAGTGAAATAAGCGCCCACGCCTTTATCTGTTTGTAAAAAAGCCGCCCAAGGCGGCTTTTGTTTTGATTGTATCTCGCGACTCGCCCCATCAAGCGGCTAAATCCGCGCCTCATAATGCAGCGGCAGCTCCATTAACAGCGCATCTTCCCGCCCGGTCGCCGTATGGTAATAATCCTTACGGTTACCGGTTTCAATAAATCCCAAATGGCGATAAAGGCCAATGGCCGGAGCATTGGTGACACGCACCTCCAGCAGCAATATGGCCACGCCCTGTGTACGCAAAGAGGCGATGGTGGCCTCAAGCAGCATTTTCCCAAGTCCCTGTCCTTGCTTGCCTGGCAGCATGCAAATGTTCATCAGCGTGGCTTCATCAAACACGCATTGCAAAATACTGAATCCCAACAACTCCCCGTTATCGTCAAACAGCCCCAGCTGTTGGTAGAAACGGCCAAAACAGCTGCCCAGGGTAGCCTCGTCCCAGGGGTAAGGATGGGCCTGCTGCTCCACTTGCAGCATTTGCGGCAAATGGGCCTGTGTTAACGGTAATACCTGTGCCATATTAACGGGCCTCCAGATGTGGCCATAATTGCTGCCATAACGCACGTTTGTTTTGGCTGCTCATTTGCAACGTGGCAATGGCGGGGGTAGACAACAACGCGCCAGATGCTTCATGTGGGGCAAACGCCCATAACACCGTTTGCCCTGGTGCCACCTCAGACACCACACGGCATTGCTTTGCAGCAATGCCCAGCAACTCCAGCACCGTGCTCACAATGGGGTGTTGCAACAATGCCCCGTCTGCATCCGCCAGCAGATACAGCTCGGTAGCAGAAGCATCACGGCGCCGTGATTGCCATTGAACAATCCCCATGGCATAAAGAAATTTGTTCATCAAACCACCTTAAAATTCCGCAATGGCACAGGATATCAATTATCCCCCGGGCTGTCGCAGACCAAACTTTCATTCCTGTTCAGAGCACGATTAACAACACATGAAAACAGATTACACATATCTATTTTATTCGCTTTAACCATTTAGCCTGTGCGTTATCATAACCCCATCGAGAAAAGGAGGTTTATATTATGAGTACAGAAATCAATATTGGCATTGATCAGGCTGATCGTCTCAACATCGCCAACGGCTTGAATAAACTGCTGGCAGACACCTACAGCCTTTATCTCAAAACCCACAGTTTTCATTGGAATGTTACCGGCCCCATGTTCAACACTCTGCATTTGATGTTTGAGGCCCAATACACAGAGCTGGCAACCGCGGTGGATTTGATTGCCGAACGCGTCCGGGCACTGGGAGAACGGGCGCTGGGTTCATACAGTGCCTATGCCAAGGTGACCGACATCAAGGAAGACAATGGCGTTACTGATGCCACCCGGATGTTACAAGAGTTGCTGGAAGGGCAGGAAACCATTATCCGCAGCGCCAGAGCCCTCTACCCGTTGGTAAACCAGGCTCAGGATGAAGCCACCAATGATTTGCTGACACAGCGCATCCAGCTCCATGAGAAAACCGCTTGGATGCTGCGTAGCATGCTGGCTAAATAACACAAGCAGCGGTACTGAAAATGCCGGCCAATGCAATTGGTCGGCATTTTTTATGCCTTAAAACAATATGAATAAAAATCAACCGCTCCTGGGCAATATCCACTATCATAAGCACATGTTCATATATCCCTGATAAAAACACCATTACTTATACAATGAGTGAATGGCACGCTTAACAATACAGCACAGGTGACGGGCACACTCGGCATCTGCTGAAATGGCGCAATGGCAGTGCAACTCTCAACGCACAACAGGTATTTCCATGAAAAAAAACGGCTTCACATTGATTGAATTGGTTACCGTCATCATCATCTTGGGCATTATTGCAGCGATTGCCTTGCCAAAATTCATAGGGTTACAAAAAGAAAGCAAGGAAGCCGACTTAAAAGCCTTGGCAGCCACACTGGAAACCACCATCAGCCTGGTGCATGTCAAAGCCGCATTACAGGGAAAAGACCGGGAGCCAGTCAATAAAAACGATCCCAGCCGGTGGGTGGACTATAACGGTAGCAAAATTCCCACGCACTATGGCTATCCGTTACCTTTCAGTCTGGGTGATACCTCAACACTGGCGCCCAGCATGCTCGACCTTGATGGTTTTAAAAATTTTGAGCAACTTAAGACCCTGCATTCAAATGCCACGGTATTTTTATTGAATAGCGACCCACGGAAAAATATTGATGAGGCGCTGGACAAGGATGTGGCCAAACGCCATTGTCTGGTGTTGTATGAGTACGCCATCAACATCAGCAGCCAACCCACCATCACATTTTATGACGGATGCGATTAACATCCGGCAACAGATACCAACGGAAATGTCACTGTCGCTTATAAGCTACGTTTTTCCATAAGGAAATTACGTAGCTTTTGACCACGCACATCCACCGTTTGTGCTTGCACGACGTTAAACCCAAACTTCTCGAAAAATGGACGGGCAGTAATGCTAACCTCCGAGTAAAGCTTGCAATTCCCTTGTCGCTTGCCAGTATCCAGCACATGCTCCATCAGCCTGCGTCCTACGCCTTGCCCTTGATGTTCATGATGGACAAAGAAATGATCAATTAGCCCGTTTTCCTGAAGGTCTGCATAACCCACAATTTCGCCGTCAATCTCAGCAATAAAAGGTTCAATCTCGTTCATTTTTCGCTGCCAAATGTCAGGAGCGAAATCATCAGGCGCCCATGCCTCTACTTGTGCTTGGGAATAGTCGCGCAGATTCACTTTGCGAACCGCGTAATAAAAGATGGCCCACAAAGCACGTGCATCTGATCCTTTGTATGTTCTGATGTTAATCATGGGATTGGGACTGCTGCCCACACAAAACTGAGTCATGCCACTACAAACCATTGGCAACTGCAAGAAGTGAATTGATATTCAAAAAGCTGCCTAGACATGTCTAACAACTTTTCCAACACAAAGAAAAACGGCTCGCACATGACATGCAAGCCGTTGAAATAAGTGGCAGGGGTGACAGGACTCGAACCCGTAACCGTCGGTTTTGGAGACCGCTGTTCTACCAATTGGAACTACACCCCTACGGAACGACGGGCATTATGCTAAAACTGCCGTTAAAGGTAAAGGCTTTTTTGTCGCAACAAGCACTAACTGCAGTTTTTTCAGGCAAAGCCTGCCGATTGACAACCGTATTTATCAAAAACTACATTTTTCAATAAATAAGGAGCATGACAACGATGCGATCCCTCATCAAACCTTGGGGCGTTTCCCGTCACGGGATGATGACACCTTTGCCGAGACGTGGGATAACCAGCATCCAAGCATCAGCAAATCTTGGCGCGACAATTGGGCAAGGCTTAGCGTGTTCTTCGACTACCCACCGGAGATACGTAAGGTGATTTATACCACCAACACCATCAAATCACTCAATGCCAGCCTGCGTCAGGTCACCAAAACGAGAAGGTCATTCCCGAGCGATGATGCGGTGCTTAAGTTGCTGTATCTGGCTTTACACCAGATTGCTAAAAAGTGGACAATGCCACTGCGAGATTGGAAGCCTGCCATGACGCAGTTTATGATCATGTACGGTGACCGTATATCGTTGTGATAAACAGCCACTTACACAGAAAATTTTATAGTGTAGTTGCCCCCACTAAAACGGACAGCTTAACTCGCCACTTTAAGAGCTCGATACTCTCTAGGTGACATCATTTTCAATCCACTGTGTGGGTGGTAATTGTTGTAATCGTCAAACCATTCGGCGAGCTTTACAAGCACTGTAGCTGCATCTGGACGGTCATTCAGGTATACATATGAGACTCCCACATTTATACCAACAAAAATAGCCATTACCACGCTGTTATGAAGCAGTGCAAGCGCAAAAAGGCCACCCATTGGGTGGCCTTTTTGACTTTAATAGGCGTCTGGCGATGACCTACTCTCACATGGGGAGACCCCACACTACCATCGGCGCGATTGTGTTTCACTTCTGAGTTCGGGATGGGATCAGGTGGGACCACAATGCTATTGTCACCAGACAAATTTTTACAGGTTATATCCGTCTGACGGCATTGCCTAGCAATCCCTGCGTCATTAACCTTTATTCTTCAATTCAGAAAGCTGTTCGCTGTGATAATGGTGGTCGCTACTGGGTTCGAACCAGTGACCCCCTGCTTGTAAGGCAGGTGCTCTCCCAGC